>JBDTFL010000494.1:0-2720 GCA_039937955.1 Polyangiaceae bacterium
CGCGTTGCAGTTGGTTACGAAAGAGCGAAAAAACAAGCCGATTTGCTGGTCGAAGAAATCGGGGCTGATCGTTGCGCCGCCTTCGCGTGCGATCTCGGAACGGAAGACGCGGGACGAGAGCTCGTCGCGAGCGCCGTTTCGAAATTCGGAGCGCTCGACATTTTGATCGTGAACCACGGAGTGTGGCCACCCGATGACGTCGCGATCGATCAGATGAGTGAAGAGCAATGGCGACGCACGCTCGCCGTCAACGTGGATGCCGTTTTCTCGCTCACCAAATACGCGGTCGCACAAATGAAGAGGCAGACGAAAAAGTCGCCTTTTGAAATCAAAGGGCACATCGTCCTCATCGCGTCGACCGCTGCGCAACGCGGTGAAGCGTTTCATGCCGACTACGCCGCGAGCAAAGGCGCGCTCGTGAGCATGACGAAAGGGCTAGCCACCGAGCTCGCTCGTGATCGCATTTACGTGAACTGCGTCGCGCCGGGTTGGGTTGACACCGAGATGTCGGGGCCGGCGCTCGCCGATCCGAAAACGCGCGCCAAGGTTTTGGCGACCATCCCGATTGGAAGGGTGGGCTCGCCGGAAGAAATCGCCGCGCCGATTTTATTTCTCTGTACATCCCACGCGGGCTTCATCACCGGCGAAATCCTGAACGTGAATGGCGGTGCTGTTCTCGTGGGCTGACGGTCATGTGTGAGAACGCGAGAGCGACGCGTCAAAATGGCTATTTTTACAGCCGATCGACTGGCGTCGCGATGGAGCCGTGTAATAGTGTCCCACCGTTTGGGTCGAACGCTGACCCACGGCTTAAAAGGACAACGCATGTTGATGATCCGTCGATTCGCAGTCGCCACGAGCGCGGCCGCCATGATGTTGGTGTGGGCCTGCTCTTCTGATGATTCTGCGACAACGCATCCCGGAGCTGACGGCGGTCCGGATCAAGGCGACGCGGACGTCGAGGCCGGAGACGGCAGCACGGTTCCGCAAAAGCAAGGCGACTACGATCTGAAACCGAACGGCGAGCTGCCGGTTACGAGCTGTACGCAGCGCACGCTCACGCCGCCGGGCAGCGGAATTTGTGCCGTGACGACGACCGGCACCGGCACCGCAAAAGTATTTCAAGGCACGGTGCTTTTGCCGGGCTCGACGCTTCACAACGGTGAAGTGGTGATCGACAACGGCGTCGTCACTTGCTCGGGTTGCGATTGCTCAGCGCAAGCAAACTATGCGACGGCCTCGATCATCCAGTGCGCGAACGGCGTAATTTCGCCGGGTCTCATCAACACCCACGATCACATTACGTACGGAAATAACCCGCCGATTCCTCACGGCATGACGCGCTACGAAAGCCGCCAAGATTGGCGTAAAGGCGATCACGGCGCGACGCCGATCGACGAGAAGAGCGGCGCGAACATCGCAACTATCGCGTTCACGGAGCTCCGCTTTTTGATGGGCGGCGTGACGAGCACCGCGGGAGCGGGCGGTCACTTCGGGTTGGTCCGCAATCTCGACGTCACGGACACCGCCATGCTGCAAGGCTTGCCGATGCTTCCGAGCAACAGCGACACGTTCCCGCTCGACGACATCAGCGGTGCACAAAATAAAACGGGCTGCACGTACGGAACCGGCCGCGCCACTACCAACTCGATCAAGCAATACGACGGCTACTTGCCGCACATCGCGGAGGGCATCGACCTCGAGGCCCGCAACGAGTTCGTCTGCCAAGACAAAGACGACCCGACCAACGGCTACTACAATTTGGTGCAGCCGCAGACAGCGATCATCCACGCCATTCCGCTGCTTCCGAGCGACGCCGCGGACATCCGCAAAAATGACAGCAGCGTGATTTGGTCGCCGCGCACGAACATCGATTTGTACGGAAATACGGCTCCCGTCACGATGCTCGACGCACAAGGCGTCATGATTTCGCTCGGCACCGATTGGATCGTCAGCGGATCGATGAGCACGCTTCGCGAATTGAAGTGCGCGGATTCGCTCAACCAAAAATACTACGCGAAACATTTTTCGGATTCGGACATCTGGAAGATGGTCACGCTCAACGCAGCGATCGCAACCGGCGCCAAAGCGGTGCTCGGTCAACTCTCGCCGGGCTTCGCGGCAGACATTGCAATCTACGACGGCACCGTCGACAAAGATCATCGCGCGGTCATCAACGCCGGCGACGAAGACGTCGTGCTCGTCATGCGCGGCGGCACTCCGCTTTACGGAGACACCGCGCTCATGAGCGACCCGGTAATGGGCGCCGCAACGTGTGAAGGCGTCAACGCGGGCATCGGTGACGTCTGCGGAAAACCGAAGCTCGCATGTGTAGCGAAAGATTTGAACGACGGCACGAACACGCTCGCTTCGATTCGCACCATCGGCGAGGCGTTTTACCCGCTGTATTTCTGCAAAACGGTGGTGCCCACCAACGAACCGAGCTGCGTTCCGTATCGCGACACGTACCCGAACGGCATCACGACCACCGACACTGACGGCGACGGGGTCGACGACAGCGCCGACAACTGCCCCAAGATTTTCAACCCGGCGCGCTTGATGGACAACAACGTGCAATCGGACGTCGACGGCGACGGCGTCGGGGACGCATGCGACCGCTGCCCGCTCGACGCGCTCAACGCATGCACGAAGCCGGACGCGAACGACGACGATGGCGACGGCATCACGAACGACAAAGACAATTGCCCGAAGACCGTGAA
>JBDTFL010000495.1:0-3017 GCA_039937955.1 Polyangiaceae bacterium
GCTTCGGCCGGGCAGTAAAGTGGCGGCGAAGCTCGTCTCCGGAACGCCGAGCTCTGCGCCTACGGGATCGAGCGCGCAGAACGAGGCCAAGCCTTGAGCACGGGCGAGTCGCCAACGTCGGAAAAAAATCCGAGCTCGGCAAAGTCGCCCGCGCCGGCAAAATCGGGCGGCGGCGTTTCGGAGCCGTTCATTCGGCGACCGGTCGCGACCACGCTTCTGATGGTGGGTTTGCTGCTGGTCGGCATCGTCGCTTTCCGACAGCTGCCGGTCTCCGCGCTTCCGCAGGTGGACTATCCGACCATCGTGGTCTCCACGTTTTTGCCTGGTGCGAGCGCAGACACGATGTCTTCCGCTGTGACCACGCCGCTCGAGCGTCAGTTCGGGCAGATGCCGTCGCTGACCCAAATGACGAGCGTGTCGAGCTTCGGATCGTCGCAGGTCACGTTGCAGTTCGATTTGGATCGCAACATCGACGCAGCCCAGCAAGATGTGCAAGCGGCCATCAACTCTGCGTCGAGCCTGCTCCCGAAGACGCTGCCGACGCCGCCCACATATTCGAAGAGCAATCCGGCAGACACGCCCATCCTCACCATTTCGATCAGCAGCGACGTCTTGCCACTCGAGAAGGTGGACGACTACGCCGACTCCATTCTCGCGCAAAAGATTTCGCAAGTGTCGGGCGTCGGTCTCGTGACCATCAACGGCGGACAGAAGCCGGCGGTGCGTGTGCAGATCGATCCGGAGGCACTCGCGGGGTCCGGGCTCACGATGGAAGACGTTCGCACCGCGCTCGTAGCGGCGAACGTGAATGCGCCGAAGGGAAATTTGGACGGTCCGCGTCAGGACTATGCCCTCGCGACGAACGATCAACTGTTCGACGCCAACGACTTCCGTGGGCTCGTGATCGCCTATAAATCAGGCTCTCCCGTGCGTTTGTCCGATGTCGCGCGCGTCGTCGACGGCGTGGAAAATGCGCAGCTCGCCGGTTGGGCGAACGACAAGCGTGCGATCATTTTGAACGTGCAGCGTCAACCCGGCGCGAACGTCATTCAGGTCGCCGACAGCGTCAAAAAAATCCTGCCGCAGCTCAAAGCCTCGCTACCGCAAGGCATCGACGTCACGGTGCTCAGCGATAGAACCGAGACAGTGCGTGCATCGGTGGAGGACGTCGAGAAGACACTGCTTCTCACCGTCGGTCTCGTCACGGTCGTCATCTTTCTCTTTTTGAGGAACGTCCGCGCGACCATCATTCCGAGCATCGCAGTGCCGCTCTCGCTCATCGGCACCTTCGGCGTGATGTACGTCGTCGGCTACAGCCTCAACAATTTGTCGCTCATGGCGCTCACCATCGCGACCGGCTTCGTCGTCGACGACGCGATTGTCATGATCGAAAACATCGCGCGCTACATCGAAGAAGGCGACAAGCCCTTCGACGCCGCGCTCAAGGGGGCAGGGCAGATCGGTTTCACGATCGTGTCGCTCACCGTTTCACTCATGGCCGTCTTGATCCCCCTTCTTTTCATGGGCGGAATCATCGGACGACTGTTTCGTGAGTTCGCCGTAACGCTTGCAGCGTCGATCGCGGTGTCTGCCGTTTTGTCGCTGACGCTCACGCCCATGATGTGTGCGCACTTGCTCAAGCCCGAGCCGAAAAAGGAAGACCGCAGCGCGCTCTACAACTGGTCGGAGCGCGCATTCGAAGGGGCCATTTCGCTTTACGACAGCGGGCTGAAGATCGTTCTTCGTCACAAATTCACGACGCTCATGGTGACCATCGCGACCGTTCTTCTCACGGTGGGCTTGGCGATCTTCATTCCGAAAGGTTTCTTTCCGCAGCAGGACACGGGCCTCGTGCTCGGCGTGTCGGAGGCATCACCGGACGTCTCGTTCTCGAAGATGCTCGGTCTTCAGGAAGCGCTCGGACAAGTGGTGATGGCCGACCCCGACGTCGCGAGCCTCACGTCGTCGATCGGCTCCGACGGCACCAATCCCACGACCAACAGCGGCCGCCTCTCGATCGTGCTCAAGCCGCTCGACCAGCGATCGTCGAATGCCGAGGAGGTCATCGCGCGCCTTCGCGGGAAGCTGGCGGCAGTCGACGGCATCCAGGTCTATCTCCAGTCGGTGCAGGATCTTCAGATAGACACCCGCCAAGGTCGTACGCAATTCCAGTACACGCTCGAAGACGCTGACACGAAGGAGCTCGCCGAGTGGGCGCCCAAGCTCGTCGCGGAGCTGCGGAAGACCGCGGAATTACGCGATGTCGCGAGCGATCAAGAAACCGCGGGCCTCCAAGTGTCGCTCACCATCGATCGCGACACGGCTTCGCGTCTGGGCGTGAACCCGCAGGTGATCGACGACACGCTCTACGACGCGTTCGGTCAGCGTCAGATCTCGATCATCTTCACGCAGCTCAATTTGTATCGCGTGATTTTGGAGGTGAAGCCGGAGATGGCGAAGACCGCAGAGGCGCTCGACAAGCTCTTCGTGCGCACGCCGAACGGCCAGCCGATCCCGCTTCGCACGATTGTGCACGAGTCACAGACGACTGCGCCACTCGCGATCAATCACCAAGGGCAGTTCACTGCCGTGACGGTTTCGTTCAATTTGGAAAACGGCAAATCACTCGGCGATGCGGTCACCGCGATTCAAGCAGCGCAAGCACACATCGGAATGCCGCCCGGCGTGCACGCCGAGTTCGTGGGCGCCGCACAAGCGTTCAACGACTCGCTCGCCAGTGAGCCGCTCTTGATTTTGGCGGCTCTCATCACGGTCTACATCGTCCTCGGCGTTCTCTACGAAAGCTTCATCCACCCGATTACGATCCTCTCCACCCTGCCGTCGGCAGGCGTCGGCGCATTTCTCGCGCTCATCATATGCCGCACGGATTTCAGCGTCATCGCGCTCATAGGTATAGTTCTCCTCATCGGCATCGTAAAAAAGAACGCGATCATGATGATCGACTTCGCGCTCGAAGCCGAACGCGAGCAGGGCATGGACGCGGAGGAAGCCATTTA
>JBDTFL010000496.1:0-12257 GCA_039937955.1 Polyangiaceae bacterium
ATCGTCGGTGGAAATCTGTCGATGCTCCACTCCATGGCGGCGGCGTCTGCGCTCACCATTCCGCACGGCGCCATCGTCGCGATCGAAGACGTTACCGAGCGTCCGTATCGCATTGATCGGATGCTGACCTCGCTGATCGTAGGCGGACATTTGGCACGCGCGAGCGGCATCGTGCTCGGCAGCTTCACGAGCTGTGATCCCGGCGCCGACGGCCGCACCGCCCTACAGGTGATCACCGAACGCACGCACTCGCTCGGTATTCCTGTGCTCGCGGGCGCGCCATTCGGACACGACGACACGAACGACGCCTTCGTGCTCGGACGTCACGTGACCATTCGCGGCGGCACGTTGAGCTTTTGTTGAAGCTGACGAAATGCCTTTAATTCTCGCGTAAAAGCGCTTCGTCAGTTACGCGGAAGCGGCGGCGGAACGGTGCGCGGTTTGGGCTTTTCTTCTTCGACCGGATCATCGTCGACGATCTCGGCGATGTCGTCGACCAACATCGGTTCGCTGCCGGCGTCGATCGGAATCTCGGCGTGATGAATTTCGGTTTGATCCGAAAAGTCGAAGCTCTTGCCCATGATGGTGGGCTCCGGCTCGTCGTCGGTCGACTCGTCACTCAAGTCGTTGGGCATGGTTCCCGAGCGATTGTCGTTGGCCGCCGCGTTGTTGTTCGAGGCGTGCTCGTCGGTGTCGCGCTTCGCTTCCAAATCGTCGAGCGCCGCGCGGAAAACGGGAACGCCCCCCGGCGTGGTGTGCAGCTCTTCGTCGATCGCGTGGTCGTTCGTGTGGAACGGGGCAGGCGCCGCAGCGGTCTTCGAAAGATCGGCGGGCGGAAGCGACGAAGGCGATCGCGGCGCGAGCGGCTTCATCGGTGGGCGCGATTTCTTGTCGTCCGCTTTTGCGGGCGGAGCGATAGGCTTCGGAGGCGAGCTCGGCGCGGCGAGCGGCGCGCTCTTCGTTGACGGCAAATCAGCGAGTTTTTCCGGAGGTTTCGAGCCCGAGCTCCGAATGGTCGCGATCAAATCCATGCTGAGCGCGTTCGGAGCGGTGTCCTCGACCACCGTCTTCGAGGTCGAGGCCTTGGAAGTTGCAGGCTTGGCCTCGAGCGCGTCGAGCGCGTCGTCGACCTCAGGATCGTCGTCGGCGTTTCCGAAGGGATTTGCTTGTGCGACCTCGACGGTCGGAGGCAGGCTCTTGTCGTCGACCTTTGCGACGTTGGGTGAGCTCGCAGTTGCTTTCGTTGCGAATGACGGGCTCGAGCTCGCCGCCTTCGGCGCGGATTTTTTGTCGCCGGTCGATTTACTCGCGCCGGGCTCCGGTTTTGCCACGGCTTCTGGTTTGGCAACTGGCGGCGGCAAGGACGGCTTCGGTGGCGCATACGCATCCGGGTCCGCATTCGGGTCCGGCTTCTTCAGCATGTTGGTCTTCGCGCGCTCGAGACCTTGCGTCGCTTCTTCGTCGCCGGGACGCATGCGCAAAACGCGCCGCCAAGCGTCGGCTGCTTCACGCGGATCTTGGATTTGCTCTTCCCACATGCGCGCGACTTTTCGTGCGAGCTCAGCGCGTGCTTGCATGTCTTTGCCGCGCAAAATCTGATCTTCGTAGAGCTGCACCATCCCGCGGTAATCGCCGAGATCGCGAAGCAACGCGGCGAGCTCTTCGAGCACCGCTTGATCGCTCGGCGACAAATCGTGCAGTTTTTTCAGGTCCGCAGCGGCTCCGGCGCGATCGCCGGTGTGCTCGCGACGAATCTTTGCGCGACGTGCGAGTAGCTGGCGAACGAGTGGGCCGTCGAAGACTTCAGAGAGCGCGCGCGTGATCGCTTGCTCGGCGCGTCGCGGATCATCGAGTTGCTGCCCGAGCTGTTCGACGGCGTCGAGCGTTGCAGCGTCCGTAAATGCGATGAGCGCGTCGCCGAGCCAAACGAAGGCTTGCTCGACGTCCGACAAATCACGCTGAGCGATGGTTGCTGCACGACGAAGCAGCGCGCTGCGCGTGCGACCGCCGTCACGTGCACCACCACCGCCGGTTGCGAGCGCGGTGCAAAGTGCGCGGCGCAATTTTTCGCCGCCCGTGGCCTTGTCACCCTCCGCTGCGTATTGCTCGAGCACGGTGACGGTTTCGTCTGCCGCAGATCCACCGGGTGTGGAAGCCGGAACGGGAGTCGAAAGTGCGAGCTCCAAAAAGCTCTTCGCACGTTCGAGCTGTCCTTTGGAGGCGGCGACTTGTGCGGCGCGAGCCAAGGCGCGCATGCGATCGCCCGGCGTGCGGCAGCGTGAGACTTGTCGTTCGTAGAGCTCGAGCACGTCGTTGGCGCGCGGAGCAATCTTAGCGAGGCGCTCCAAGTAAGGCTCGACGTCGCCGACCGCGATACTGGTGAGACCTTGCTCGCCGTGTTGGATCGCCTCTTCGGCGTTCATTCCGGCGCGAACCGAAACTTCTGCTTGGCGCACGAACTCCGCTGCGCGTTCCGATCCTTGCAAATCACGAATGAGCAGGTCGTGTGCGAACTGCATCGCGTCGAGATCGGTCGTCTTGAGCGCGAGCTCTTCGAGACGCTCTGCAAGTGCGCGATCACCCGCTTTTCCTCGGATGATTTCGATCGCAACCCGCGCTGCGTCTTGATCACGACCCACTTCTGCGAAGCGATCGAATGCGCTTCTCAGCGCGGTGATTCGTTCGGGGCCATTGCGAGCCTCGAACCACCACTCGCAGAGCTTTTGGCCGACGAGACCCTTCCAGCCGAGACGATCGCCGAGGTCGACATACGCCGTTCGAATGTCCGGGTCGCCTTGATCCGCGAGCTCCGTGAGAACCGCCAATGCTTCATCGCCGCGATCGAGCTTGTCGGCGAGAACCATCGCGAGCTTCTTCGTCATCTGGGCGGCTTCCGCGTCGTCGGCTTCGACCTCGATGCGCTCCGCGAGCAACGTCGCGACGCGATCCCATTGCTCGACTTTTTCGCAGAGCTCGCAGAGACGAGTCAGCGCGTCGAAATCCTCGAGGTCCGCTTTGCGAACCATATCGAGCGCGCGAATCGCCGCGCGCGGATCGTCGAGGCGCTCATAGAGGCGAGCGAGCCGTGCCGCAATTTGTCCTCGATCCGTGGGATCGGCGGCGAGCTTCAATTCGCGTTCGAGCGCGTCAGCTGCTGCCGGTAAGTTGTCGCGTGTCTCTTGAAGATCCGCGATCGCTTGAAGGGCAGGGCGACACGTCGGATCCAAATCCGACAGCACGGACTCGTAACGAACGATCGCGGTGTCGATGTCGCCGACGCCCTCGGCGAGTAATTCCGCTTCACGAAGCGCGATGCGCGCCTTGTCGGCTTTGTCGACGGCGATGGTTCCGAGGCGACGAAGCAATGTTGCAGCTTCGGTGTGGTCTTCGCGCTCGACCGCGTAATCCACGAGTTTTTCCAGGGCTTCGCGATCGTCGCCGTCTTCGAGGACTTTGAGCCACTGCTCACGCGCTTGCTCTTTGTCTTGAAGCCTCGTCATGAAGACCGTCGCGGCTTCGCGACGCAAACCTACGCGCTTCGCTTTGTCGACGATGCGATCGCCGCGCTTCGCCAAAAACACCGCGAGCGTTTCCCACTTTTCGTTGAGCGTGTACGCCTCGCCGAGCGCGTTCGCCGTTTCATCAGCGGTCGGATCGAGGTCGCTCGCTTGCTCCAACTTTTCGAGCGCGGCGCCTTCGTCTCCGGCCTTCGTCAGATATTCGGCAGCGTGTGCAAAATGCGCAGCTTGCTGTTTCGCGTCGGCCGCGAGCTCCGCGCGGCGTGACGCGGCTTCTGCGGCGCGTCCCCAAATTTCTGCTGCGACGAAACAACGTTCCGCACTTTCGAAGAGCTTCGCGCTTCGTTGCGCATCGGCTGCGTCGAAAAACGCTTCGCCGGCGGGCCCAATTTCGTTGAGCGCTTCGCGGATTTCGCCGAGGCGCTCGAGCAGCCCGCCGCGCGCAACCGGGTCTTCGATCGTCGATGCGTTGTCGGCGATGACTTGTGCGGCTTGCGCGGGCTGTCCGCCTTTTTCGAAGAGCTTTGCGCTCGTGGCGATGGCGCGCTCGTCGTCTTGCGAAAGGCGAGCGATGCGGCTCCACGCTTCTGCGGCGGCCACGAAATCGCGGCGTTTCTGCTCTTGAAGAGTCGCGAGCTTTTTCTCGAGCGCGATCTTCACGTCGACGTCGCCTGCCGCCGTCGCTTCTTGCTCGTACAAATTCGCGAGGTCGTCCCAACGTTGCGATCGCTCGAGCAAACGCGTCAGTGATTGGCGGGCGCTGTCGTCCGACCGATCGATCGCAAGCAGTTGCTTCCACGCGCCGACTGCGCCGTCGATGTCGCGCAGTTGCCCTTCACACAAACCGGCGACCTCGCGAAGACGTTCTTTGCGTCCTTCCATTCCTTCGCTGATCGACCCGAGAACACGCACGCTCGCCAGGAGCACGTCGCGGAGTTGCGTGTAGTCGCGTTTCGTTCGCAAATAATCTTCGGCCCAGGCGAGCGCTTCGGGATGCGCCGGGTCGCCGTCGAGCACTTCTTTGTATTTCGAAAATGCCTCGGCCTTTTTCCCTTTGCCGGCGAGCATCTGTGCGGCATCGAGAACGCCCTGCAATTTGTCGGGCGGAAGCGCACTGCCGCGACGCACGGGTGCAGACTCGCGCTTGGGCGCGACGACCTCGGCTTGCCCGGTGTCCTCTTGTTTTGCGTTGGCCGTAGTCGACGGCATTTCGGAAAACGGAGGAGGCGAGCCGGCCGTGTTGACCGCTCCGGTTTGCGGACCGCCAGTTTTTTCGTAGAGCTCGTTCAGCTTGGAGATGGTCGCTTCGTCGCCTTGCGGGCGAAGCGGCTCGAGCATTTTGATTGCGTTGTCGATCTGACCAGCGGCCTCATAGCTCGACGCAAGTGATTGCCGCGCTTCACCGCCGAGCGCACCACCCGGGTTCGCTTCCACATAGGCGAGATAGCGCGCGGAGAGATCGTCCTCGCGCGACAAATTGCGTGCATGATACACGTAAAGCTGGAGCGCGCGATCGAGCCCCGGCTCGAGATCGAGCGCGGCGCCTGCGTATGCCATTCCGTGCTCGCCTTCGTATTGCTCGGCAAGCGCGAGCAAGAGCTCCGCGGCCTCGGTTCGCTCGGCTTGCGAAACATTCTCTCCGCCTTGAACGCGATCCAAAACGCTCGATGCAATTTCTTGTTGCAGCGTTGGATCATTGCCGTCGATCTGGCGCGCGCGACTCAGCGTGCGCGTTGCACCAGCGAGGTCACCTGACGATTTTCGCGCCTGCGCCTCGTCGCGCAAAAGAGCTACTTTTCTCGCAGGATCCTGCTCGAGCTTCAGCTCGCGTTCGTAGAGCGGAAAAACGTCAGCCCACATACCTTGCGACTTCATCAGCTCGCGTGCGTTGAAGATCGCGATCGCGCTTTCCGGATCCAATTCCATCGCGCGCTTGAACGAGTCGAGCGCCTTCTTCGGGTTGGTGAGCGGCGCCTCGCTCCATAAACGACCGAGCTCTTCGTGGAGCGCGGCAACCTCCGTTTTCAGCTCCGGCTGCGTCGCGATGAGCGGCTGCAATTTCGACGCGCGATGATTGAGCAAACCAACCAGCGCCTTCACCTCACCGCGTTCGCGATAGAGCTGCGCCAAACGTTCCGCGGCAACTTGGTGCGTCGGATCTTTGTCGATCGCGTTCTTCAGGATCGCCGCGGCACGATGCGCGTCTCCCAACGTTGCGATGTAGACGTTCGCCGCTTCGCTGAGCCAGTGGCTCGCGTACGCAGGATCGGTCGTCCGTTCGCCTACTTTCTCTAGGAAAGCTGCGTACGCTTTTGGGTCTTCTTCGCCCGCGCGATGCGCGTACGCGAGAGCTTCTTCGTCGTGGGGGTTTGCAACGAGTCGCTTGACGAGCGAATCGAGCTCGGCGGAATCCATGGCGCGCGAAAGGTACCCTGTCTCTATTTCCCAGGCAATTGGCGGTTTTGCGCCGCAGCCCGGTGAGGTGTCGGTTTGGTGGTTTTTTTGCGCTGCGGGAGGCGAAAATAGCGATCAGACGTGTGTCGCGTCCAGCTCCCAGAGTCCTGCGTTTAGTCCAAGATGCCGTAGCGATTCGTCGAAGACGGGGCTGGGGCCGCGGCCGACGATGCAGGCGGCGCGGCGTGCCCGTGATGGTGATTTCCCGCGGAATTGCTCTGGCTGTTGGACGAGTTTTGAGGGTTGTGGACGCCCGAGCCGTGTTGTTGGCTTGCCGGTAAGCTGTTCACGTCGACGGTTGGAACGAGCGACGGCGAGTCGGTTGCGACAGCAGTCGCGGCGGTGGTGGTGGCGGTCGAAATCGCACCGGTGAGCGCGGCACCAGCCGGCGTTTGTGAGCCCGAGCCCGATGATGCAGCCGTTGCGTTGGATGTTTGCGAGGACGGGCGGCTCGCGAAGACAGCAACCGCAACGACGACGAGCGCAATCAAGACGAGAACACCGACGATTTTTTTCGTCGCGTTTTGCTGAGCGAACGCGCCGGTCGGAAGCGTGTTGATCGGCATGCTCTCGTCCGGATCCGCGACATCCAGCGGGAGCGGTCCCGACAGATCCGAATACTGCTCGGGCAGTGGCATCGGCGCCGGCCGGGTGGATCCGCGACGCGAAGAGCGGGGCGGGCCTGTGAGCGAAACGCGCACACCGCTCGTGATCGCTCCGCCGCCTTCGAGTGCGGCAGCGAGCTCTTGCGCCATCATGTCGGAATTGCTCGCGCGCTTGTCCGGGTCTTTCGCGAGCGCACGTTGCACCGCTTGCTCGATCTCTGGCGGAATGAATGCGTCCGGCGCAACCTCGGTCATGAGGCGCGGCGCGTTCTTGATGTGGCGGGCCATCACGATGATCGCGTCGTCGTCGGTGAACGGCGGCCGACCCGTGAGCATGTGATAGAGCAGCACGCCGATCGAATAGAGATCGCTGCGTGCGTCGAGCGGTTTGGCCTGCGCTTGCTCGGGCGACATGTAACGTGGAGTTCCGAACACCGTTCCGGCCTGCGTTTCTACGGCATTCAGCGGCGCTTGGCCTTCGCCGAGCATCTTCGCGATGCCGAAGTCGAGGACTTTGACGATCTCGTCGTCCGACTCGCCGTGCATCACGTGCGCGTAGAAAATATTGTCCGGTTTGAGATCGCGGTGAACGATCCCTTTCGCGTGCGCTTCGGACAGCGATCGCAACGCCTGACACGCCGTATCGATCGCCATCGCGAGCGGCAGTCGCTTCATGCGCGTGATGCGGGCGCCGAGCGACTCGCCTTCGAGCAGCTCCATCGCCAAGAAAAGCTCACCGCTCGCGCTCTGTCCGAAATCGAAAACCGTCACGGTGTGTGGCGACGCGAGAAGACTATTTGCGCGCGCTTCTCGTAAAAATCGCGCCTTCGCCGCTTCGTCGAGTGCGCGGTCGCTGCGCAAGATCTTGATCGCGACCTCGCGCTCCATGTTCGCCTGCCGCGCGCGATACACGGTGCCCATCGAGCCGGCGCCGAGCTTCGCCAAAATCGTGAAGCGGTTGTCGAGCACGCGGCCGATCAGCGGATCCTGCTGCGTCTCCGCCCAATGCTTCATCAACTGAAGTGGCGACCCGTCGTTCGGACAATGCGACGGAACGACTTGGCCTTGGCCCTCACCGAAACGCATTTGGCATTTCGGGCAAACGTAGCCGTTGAGCGACCGCGCCGATGGGGCCGTGTCCTCAGGGGTCTGCCCAGAAATGCGCGGCGAGTCAGGCACCGTCATTCCGGCAATTTTTCGGGGTGAAGGGGACGACAAAGCTGCTTAACCATGTATCGCGCGCGCCGGGCATTCGCGCAAGGCGGTGAATCGGTCCGAATCCCCAGCCTGGCTGTTGCTTTTTGCGCTGTTTTTGAGATTGTTTAGGTTTGTAAACGAGATTGCGGGCTTGATTCTCGGCATCTTGGCGGGCCCCTGTCTGCTCGTCTATTGTTCGCGGCGCATGGCATCTCCGCCACCGACCAAGCACTCGTTGCCACACCCCAACGGCTAAAATGGCTGACCGCGGGCGTTTGGATTTTTCGAAATTTCGCATCGGGCATCCGAACCCGCAACCAACTGAAGGAACGTCGTCATGAACAAAGCCATTACGCTGTCATTGGGAATCGCACTGTTGGTCGCGGTTGGATGTAGCAGCTCGAGCAGCGGCTCCTCGAGCACGCATTTGTCCGAACAAGAAAACGGCGCGTGTCCGACCGCTCCGACCATCGTCACCGGCACGGGCGCAGGCGGCTCCGCGTGTTCAAGCGCCAGCAACTGCACGCCGACTTGCTGCACATGCACCAGCGGCACGGGTCAGTGGGGCGCTGCAGAATGCGTGAACGACAAATGCGACAACACGAACGCCTGCGCCGACACCGCGCAGCTGTCGTTCTGTAAGTAGGCGCTAACGTTAGCTGTTACTAACATTAGCTGCCTCTAACGTTAGTGTCCGCTAACACTGATCAGCGCTATTTTTTTTCGTCGCGTAACTGAAGAACGTTGCGTGGGTCGCACACGACGCTCACGGCGCCTTGCAAGAGCTCGCCAGCGTGCTTTTTCGTGACGTCGACGCCGTCGCGCACGCGCCTGGTTTCCAAATGCAAATGCACGAGCTCGGGTGAGCCGGTGTCACCGACGAATCCGATCACGTCGCCTTCGTGAACGCGTGAACCGACTGAAATTCCCGGCGATACGCGATCCATGTGTCCGTACAAAACCAAATAATCTCGAAGCTGCCCGGCCTCGTGAATGGTCTGTCGCGTGACGACGGTGGTCCCGAAAAGCGGTCCGGTATAGACCACGTCGGCGTCACCTTGCTGGTGATCGAGCGCGACGAGCGCGATCGGAGTGCCCTTCGGGTCCGGCAAGTCGACACCGCCATGACCCACCGCATGCAAGGTCCAACCGCGACGTTGCGATCGATCAGGGCGATCCAGGTCGTAACCGCTGAGCACGTAGTGGCCGCCCGCAACGCCCGGAGGAACCGGATAGCGATAGGCGTCGTAATCGGAAGGACGATCCGGGCGCCTGGGAATTTGATCGTAGATCGCGTAGTGGCCGCTCCGCTCGTAGTGCGCGTTCTGCGAGACCGGCGCATCGACAGAATCGTCATCGTCGTTCGGCAAGCGCACACACGCGTCGCCGTCGGGCAGCCGGCCTGGAGGACATGGCGTGGCGTCGAGCAAGCCTGGAAATGCAGTGCCATCTGCGACCTCGACGTGAAGCGGCTCTCGCGCGCGCGACCTTGCCGAAAGCGCGGTGGCTACGACGACTACGGCTGCTGCAAATGGAAGCGGACGCATCTTCAACGTGGCAACCAGCGATCTTAGAGAACAATTTCCGGCAAGGCTCGCGGTTTGCGTTTCGCGCGAGTCGCGGCGTCTGCACGTTGCTCGGCTAGTGGACGTCTGCGCGTCGCTCGGCTAGGTCGACGCCAAATGAGCACTGCTTCGATTTCGTCGACTCTGAAAGCGCTGTTCGATGCCGAGCGAGCCGTGCGCTCGTCGCACCTGGCCCTGCTTCAAGAGGATCAACCCGCGTTGGTCGACACACTGGCAGCCGCGGTCGACGAGGCGGCGGCGCTGAACGATCGCGCGGAATCGTCGCTGCGGCTCGTGCGCGTCGCGGAGCTCTTGAGCGACGTCGAAGGCGCGAAGGCAGTCGATTTATTGATCGCGATTTTGGGAAACGCGGAGCCCGAAGCCCGCCATGCAGCGGGCGAAGCGCTCGAAGGCGTTGCGTTCGATCGCTTCAAAGAGGTCGCGCTCGGTGTCGAGCGCGCGCTCGGTCATCTAGAGGCCGGCAACGCAGCGCTCACCGAGCTCCCCTACATGCTCGCGCAAATTCCGGAGCCTGGAGTCCTCAAGCTGCTCGGAAAATTTTTGAAGCACAATGATGCAGAGGCCGTGGCTGCTGCCATCGAGGCGCTCGTGGAGTGTGGAGATCCCACGACCGTTTCGCTTCTCATGCCGCTCGAAAAAGATTCGCGCTCGGTGCAAATCGAAGAGGACGACGAAGCACGCGTGACGATCGGCGAGCTCGCAAAAGAAGCGCGCGATTTCTTGCAAAAGCTCTGAAACGCCCATTTTTACGGGCGTTCGTCGCTATGACTGAGTGACGACTATCTGCAAAATCCGTCGATGCAGACCTGTGCGCTCGGGCAGTTCTTGTTCTGCGTCGGATCGCATTCGTTGCCGAGGTCGGAGCTCGATCCACAAACCGGATACGTGCCTGTGGACGTCGAAACGTTTTTGCAGACGTTGAACTGATCTGCGCCCGTGCACGATCCGCCGTCGCCGCTGCACGAGATGTAGCAGTTGTGATGGAGGCAGATACTGCCGCTCGCGCACGAATCTTGGACACCTTCCGTGTTGCAAACGAACGTCGGGCGCTGATCCGGAATGCAGCCGTTGTCGACGCAAACGAGGCCGGCTCCGCACGTGTTGCCGGTCCCGCACGGCGTCACGCAATGTTGATCGACGCAGGTGAGGCCGCTTCCGCAGCTTGTTGAATCGCCGCAAGGGTTCGGGTTGTTCGAGCAGACGCCGGTGCCTGTATCGCACGCGTAACCGGTCGGGCAGGGGTCCGATGCGCTGCAAGATGGCGTGCAAACTCCAGCGACGCATTGCTCACTGTTGGGGCATTGCGTGGCGTCCGAGCATTCGTTCGCGGCGGCAACGCAGCTGCCGTCCAAACATTTTGCGCCGGCTCCGAGCGAGGTGCAGGCTGCGTCGCTCGTGCATCCGGCGAATGTGCTGCTGTCGCCTTTCGCGTTGTCGGGAACGCAGGAGACCGCGCCGTCGGTGAGCTTGCAAACGAACCCGCCCGGGCATCCGGAGCTGGAGCAATCGCCGGGGTGACAGACATTGTCAGTGCCGCAGTTGTCGCTGCTCGGACAGTCGGTCGGAACCGAGCACGTGCCGCTCGGATTGGTGGAGGCGTCGTTTCCGGCAACGCAACTGTCGTTGTGGCAGCTGTAGCCGTTCGGGCAGTCGTAGTCCTGGTTGCACTGCCAGGGGTTGCAACTGTCCGAGTAATAGTTGGTCGGGCAGTCGTAGCACCCGGTGCTATCGCAGACGCGATAGTCGCCATTGTCCGGATAAATCGGACAGCCTGCGAGCACCGCAGTGCCGCCGAACGAGAACAACCCGAATGCGACCCATCCCAAAACGCGCTGCTTCATGCTGACGTCAGGGTAGCAACCCGTGTGCCCTGGACAACTGAATCGCCTTTTCGGAAAAAGCCCCGTCGATAGAGCGCGTGTGCACGACGGTTCACGTCACTCCTGGACCGAATGCCAGGGCTCAGGCCCGCAAGCCGGCAAGAAGGCCCGCTTCGACACTTGCAGGATCCGCGTTTTGAATCGTGGTACCGTGCTCCGCGAGCGCAAAATAGCCGATGTACGTTCAGTGCGAGCGTTGCAAGACCGAATACGACTTTGACGACGCGCTCGTGAGCGAGCGGGGGACGACCGTCAAATGCACCAACTGCGCGCACCAATTCCGCGTTAAACGGGCCAGCAGCGGCGGACAGCAGGACCGCTGGGTGGTGACGACGATCACCGGGCAGGAGCTGATTTTCACGTCGCTCAAAGAGCTTCAGCGCGCGATCATCGCGAAGCTCGTGGCCCGCGGAGACTCGCTCGCAAGGGGCAATGCGTCTCCGCGCGTGCTTGGCGCTATTGCGGAGCTCGAGCCATTTTTCGAAAATGCCGAGCCGGGAAAGGTGCCTTCGCCGGCGGTTCAGGAAGCGCGAACTACCCAACCACGAAAGGCGTATTCGTCGCGACCGCCGCCGGTGCCGGGGGCCACCGTTCCGGCGCTCACCCCACCCCCGAAACGGGCTCGCTCGGAGCCGCCGCCTGCACGCGCGCGTATCGACACGCTCCGGCCGTACGGCGATCTCGCAGCACCAGCGGACCCGAAGGAGACGCTGGCCGAAATTCCGAAAGCGGCGGACGTCGTCGGAGCGCCACCGCCCGATCTCGATGATTCCGGGGAAACGGAAGCTGATCCGTCGACGGCCCGCATGCCGTCGAATCTGGTTCCGGTAGCCGCCATTGCGCCGCAGCATCCGCCTCAACGATCGGCGCCGCTCGATCTCGCACGCACCGCTGCTATGGCGCAACCGCCCGCGACTCCGCCGCCACCTCCACTCGTTCGTGAAGGTCCCGCGCGTGTTTCGAATCCGCCGCCGCTTCCAGCACGCGCGATTTCCACGCCTCCGCAACCGCCGCCTG
>JBDTFL010000497.1:0-5273 GCA_039937955.1 Polyangiaceae bacterium
GCCCGACGTGAGTCATGTTTGGGCTCTCTCGTGGGACAAAACCAAAAGCGCATTGTTCGCTGCCGTAGGCCCCGACGGTCGCGTGTTTCGCGTCACGCTCGACGGCAAGAGCTCGGTCTTTTTTCACTGCGATCAACCGCACATCGTGTCGCTCGCGCTCGCAGACAACGGCGATTTATTGGCTGGATCAAGCGGAAAAGCACGACTTTATCGCATCACGGGTCCCGGTCGCGCCACAGTCGTTTCGGAATTTGCCGGCACTGAGGTCAAAGCGATCGCTGTCGCAAAGAACAACGTCGTCTACGCCATCTCCAACGAATACGGCGAGCAACCCGAAGCACCCAAACGCGGCGGCACGAACGGACGCAGCACGCCAGGACCTGCCATCAACGCAAAAGTAAAACCCGGCAAAGGCACACTCACGCGCTTCGACGCCACCGGCAAGCCCGAGAAGATGATGCACAACGACGAGTTCCACTACACCGCCCTCGCGGTCGACGCGGACGGCAAGCCGTTCGTCGGAACCGGCGCCGAGGGTCGCGTGTACACGGTGGACGACGCGCATGTCGTCACGCTGGTCGCCGACGCCGACGAATCACAAGTCGGCGCGATCGGATTTTCCAAAGGAAGCCAAAACGTCGGCGTTCCCTTTTTGGCAACGAGTGATGGCGCCGCGTTCCATCGGGTCGTCGCGCAAGGCGGATCTGATTCGGTGTGGACCTCCAAAGTTTTCGACGCCGGTCTCAGAGCGAAATACGGCCAAATTTCCTGGAGATCATCAGGTCCGCTCGAGCTCTCCACGCGCACCGGAAATACGTCCGCACCTGATTCGACGTGGAGCGGTTGGTCGAACCCAGTCACGACGCCGCAAACCATCTCGAGCCCGCAAGCGCGATTCATTCAAGTGCGCGCGCGTTGGGGACGAGATCCGAAAGCGGTTTTGAGTGAGGTGATGTTGCCGTTCGTGACCGAAAATATTCGTCCCGTGGTGCTCGACATCGACGCCGAACAAAAAGGCGCCGCGCCGCGCGGATCGAAAGAGGGCCTCGTCGCAAGCGGTGGTGAGCCGCCGAAGCACGACAGCGTGATGAAGCTTTCGTGGAAGGTCGACAATCCGGATGCCGACACACTTCGTTACCGCGTGGATTTTCGCCGCGAAGGACAGAACGTATGGCGCGACGCTTTGAAGCCCGGCGAGGTGCTCACGAAAAATGAATACGAATGGGACACGCTCGCATTGCCGGAAGGAAAATACCGCGTGCGCGTGGAGGCGAGTGACGAGCCCGCAAATCCGCCTGCCGACGTTCAGAAGCACGCGCTCGAATCGCAGCCCGTGCTCGTCGACAACACGCCGCCGGTGGTGACCGAGCTCACGATGAATGGTCGCCGTTTGCATGTGCGCGCAGTGGACGGCTTGGGTCCGATCTCACGCATTGAAATGTCGGTCGATGGAAAGTTGGAATGGCGACCGCTCGCGCCGGCTGACGGTTTGTTCGACACTGCCGACGAGAAAATCGACGCCGACGTTTCGACCTTGGTGCCAGCGGGCTCGCACATCGTCACTGTGCGGGCGTACGACGCTGCCGGAAACAGCGCGCTCCGCGAAACTGAGAGCCGCTGATTTTCGCCCGAAAAACGCGGGCCTTCCGACGTGGCACATCATGAAGCGTCATTTCTAGGAACACTGCACGACGTGGCGCGAGCACGACACGCACGTCATCCCCTTGCCAAGCAAGAGCTCAAGTTCCGCGCAAAAACATGTGTTTTATGGGCCCTTCACGAGAGAGCTGGCACAATGAGCACACGGCATGGGTCGTGAATAGGTTGATGTTCATTCGATGGCTCCACGTCGCTCTTTAGCAATGCCTCCCTTTCGTTCCACCTCTCTCCTGGTGGCGGCGTTCGTCTTTGCCGCGAGCGCTGTTGCGTGCAGCGCCGCAATGGACTCGAGCGGCGCAGATTCATTCGGCGGAGCGGACGGCACTACGACCCCCTCACCCGGCAGCGATGCAGGAACGACGGCGTTCGGCGGCGGCGAAGACGCATCGGTGGCGAGCGCCAGCAAATACAATCTGCTCTGTCATACCGGCACCGGCAGCTCGTGCATTCCCGACGACACGGCGCCGCCCGTCTCCAACGTTTGTGGTCTGGGTCTGGATGCAGGCGTTGGAATAACCCCGCCCACCGACGGCGGCGTTTACGATGCAGGGCCTTCGCCCATCGCGTGCCATGTCGCGGTCGATCCTACGAGCGCCAGTGGCGATTCCGCACCGGTTTGCACGGCGTCAGGAACCGGCGGCAACGGCGCGCAATGCCTAGGCTCCTCCGATTGCGCTGCGGGCTTCGAATGCGTCGGATCGCCCGGCGTTTGCCGCGAATATTGCTGTGCGCTCCCCGGAACGTGCGGCGCCAACTTCTTCTGCGACGTGCAAGAAGAGACGTCGGCCGGCAGCGTGAAGGTTCCCGTCTGCGAGCCCGTACAACCTTGCAACTTGATGGGCGACACGATGTGCGGCGTCGGCGAGACGTGCGGCATCGTCAACGACGACGACGGCACTACCAGCTGCGTGAGCGCAGGTCCCGCTGACGTCGGCAACGACTGCGACGACACGCACTGCAAACAAGATTTGGTGTGCCTCGGCGACGTCGGCTCCAAAAAATGCCTCGCGCTTTGCGAGAAGAAACATCCGAACTGTGACTCCGGTCAGACGTGCACCGGTGCTGCACCGCTCTTCCAAGGCGAGAACAGCGGCGTCGGCGTCTGCCAATAACGCGTCACCCGTTTACGAGAATCAGGTGCTGTCCGCGGACAGGCCGCGATCGTCCGCGACACTCACTCGATCGCAAATAGCCTGATTTTTAGGGGCATTCGTTGGCACGCGTCCTGAAAGACGGGAATGCCATGCTGGATGAACTAGATGAGATGCGGGTTGCCTCGAGCAGCGCACGAGACCGCGTGCGTGATATCGGCGTCGACGCGCTGGCGGATGCCGAGCTCATCGCGCTGCTGCTCGGAACGGGAAAGGCCGAAAAACGCGCCCAATTTTTGGCGCTGTCGCTGCTGCATGATTTTGGCGGCGTGCTCGAATTGGCGAGGGCCGGCGCAGGAGAGATCTCGGAACGCTGCGGCGTGAGCCCTATCCAAGCAGCGCGGATTGCGGCGGCGAACGAGCTCGGAAAACGCCTGTTCGCGGCGGCGTCGCAGCGTGACGGCGAAGCATTTTCGGACGCCGACGTTGTCGACGCTTGGGCGCGTCCGCGCCTCGCCACTCTCGAGCATGAAGAGCTTTGGGGCCTGGCACTCGACGGTCGCAATCGTCTTCGGGCCGCACGGCGAATTGCCGTCGGTGGCTTGCACGGCATTCATGTCCTGCCGCGAGACCCGTTGCGCGCGATGCTTCGAGAGGGCGCGAGCTCGTTCGTGCTCGTGCACAACCACCCGAGCGGAGACGCAACGCCGAGCGCGGACGACCTTCGTTTCACTGAGCGCATCGCAGCAGCTGCAGAGGTCGTGTCCACTCCGCTGTTGGACCATGTCGTCATCGGCTCGCCTGGTTACACGTCGCTTCTAAGCGCCGGGCTCATGCCGCCAATCACCAAACCCCTACAACAATAGGTTTTGATGACCTTCGGGAGTCCATGCCTCGTGGTTACCCACGAGGTCCATCACGACGAAAACAAATCGAGCTGCGGCTCCGTCGAGATCGGCGTTGGGTGACAGAGCGGCAAGTAACCGCAATGGATGGACTTGCAGATCGCAACGGCGACGCGCGGAAGCTCGCGCTCCTGGTTGCTTGCCTGACGTGCCTCGACGGCCTGGGCTCCGAGTCGAACGATGCGTTCTCGCACCACGCGCGGCTCGGGAAGCGCGTGCCAGCTCGGCTCGCTCGGGTCGCCGCCCAAGAAGAAAATTCCCGAACGCACCGCCGTGGCTTCCGGAAATAGCTCACGTGCCGCCAGCGCATAGACGTCGAGCTGAAACGCGTGCACGTCGGCGTCGGGCCCGCGCGCACGTTTGTAATCGAGCACGTCGATCGAGCCGTCGGGCCAGCGCACCAGCAAATCAATGGCGCCGCGCAAGAGGACCGAACGCTCGCCGGAGTCTCGGAGCGAGAGCACGAACGGCTGCTCGCGAATCAGCGTTGCGCCGGCCTCCGCAATTCGCGTCGCGTATTTTCCGCCGAGAAATCGGCTGATTTTCGTGCTCAAAAGCTCGTACGCGCTGTGCGCCTCGCCAATGCCCTCTTTCGCGAGGAGCTCCGCCACGTCCTTCTTTGCGGTGGGCGACCCGAACGCACGAAGCGATACGTGCTCGAGAATGCGATGTGCGATCGACCCTTCACTGCGCGCGTCCACGCGCGGGGCGTCGGTCTCGGTGCTGCGATCCTCCGCCGACGAAATCGCAAAGCTCGGAAGATTGCGCTCGGGCAACGCGAGCAAATGCGAGAGCTCGTAACGACGCGGGCACACCTGAAAGTCTGCGAGCGCGGTAACAGCAAAACCGGCGTGACTCCAATCGAGCTTGGGCTGCGGCGAATTCTCCGACGAGTCGCGCGCCGCGAGCGGAAAGGACTCGCCGGTGCGCTCGACCTTGACGTCTTCCACTTCGAAGCGAAGATCCGCGCTCAGTTTCTCGTCGGCGGCGATCGCAGCCAACACCGAAACCGTCGAGCCTTCGTAGGCCTCGCTCGAGCCGCTCTTTGGCGGATTGCGATCACCCACGAAAAATAGGGCTTCCGCAGCACGCGTGACCGCAACGTATGCCAACCGAAATTGCTCCGAGCGCTCACGCAGCCTGATGCGCTCACACGCGCGCGCGTACGCAGGACCACGCACACGCGATCCGTCGGGCGTCGGGAGACGAACCGAAAGCGAGCTCGATGCGCTTGCCGATCCGACGTCGATGAGGAGCGTCGGAAAATCCGGGCGTCTTCCGCCGCGCGCGATTTCGGGAATGAAGACGATGGGGAATGCGAGACCTTTGCTCGCGTGGACGGTGCACAGGCGCACGGCGTCGTCCTCGTCGGAAAATGTGGCGGCCTCCGTTTCGCTGGCTGCTTGCTCCACGGCCTCCGCGAATCGCTGCAGCAGCAAATGCGCGCTCCCCGAAAATGCGCGTGCAATCTCGACGAGCTTTCTGACGTTCGCGACGCGCTGCTCACCGCGTGGCAATTGCACGAGCGTCTCTTCGAGGCCGCAGGCGCGTATCGCTTGCTCGAGCAATTCCCCGGTATTTGCGCGGTCAATCTGATCGCGCAGACGAATCACCAAAT
>JBDTFL010000498.1:0-2748 GCA_039937955.1 Polyangiaceae bacterium
ACCTCTCATGGTCACTTCGCCGTCACGGTGACTTCATCTTCCGGTGATGCCGTCACGCGACCGTCGCCGTAGATGACGAAGGTCGAGCCGATATCCCAGCTCGACTTGAAGAGTGTGCCGGCGATGCGATGCTCGGTGACAGTGCAATCCTGAACCATCCCGAGCGGCGATAGCATCACGCCCGCGTCGTCGACTCCGCCCATTTGATAGTTGGGACCATCCTCGCACTTTGCGGCGAGCTGCCACCCGAGGTTGTCTCCCGTCGTGATCTTGATCGCGACCGCGGAGGTTTGGTGCACGGGCTTTTCGCCCTCGAGGAAGTCGACCGGCGCGAGCTCGACATGCAGATCGAGCAAGAAGGGCGGCGTGGCCTGCGGATGCACGACGACGTGGAAGTCTTTACTGGTCTTCGCTCCGATCGTCGCTGTCGAAAATGTTTTTCGCGTGGCCTGCGTCGAATTCCAATCGAGAATTACCGTGCCTTTCGGCGTTACCGGATTGTCGGTGGAATCGCAGGCGGCGAAGCAAAAAAGGAGAACAACGAGCGAGACGCGGCGCACCACAGAGAACGTAGCCTGGTTGGCGCGCCCGCAACAACACCGCTGCGCGAGCGAGCTTCGACGATGGCGCCGACCGCCAAGAATGGCTCCTGCTCGAGTTGATCGTGATCGGCGGTTCGCGGTTGCGACGCTTCGTAGTCGCGATGGCGCAGCAGTCGACCGAATTTTCGTTCACGACCGAGCGCGACGACGGCTTCCCCCGCGCGCATGGCCTCGCGTCCGCGAATGATCACGGTGCTCACCGCGCCGCCGTTTTGGTTCACCATGCGCCGGATGCCGCCGTAACAAACCATGGCTTCCTCGATGGGCTCGTCGATCGCGCTGCCGAGCAGGTTCGGATCGACGATGACGATGTCGGCTTGCTTTCCGATTTCGAGAGTGCCGGTGTCGAGACCGATCCATTCGGCGATCTCTCCACTCACGCGACGCACCGCTCGTCCGACGCTCATGAAGGGCTCGCCTCGCAATTGCGCTTGACGCACCAAGCGGAGCAGACGAAGCGGAAAGTTGTAGTGCGCCATGTTTCGAAGATGCGCGCCCGCGTCAGAGAAGCCGATGAGGACATCCGGATGCGAAACGATCTGCTCGAGAATTTTCGGGCGATCGTTGGCCATTACGGTTCGCCAGCGCAAGGAGTCGCCATACTCGACCACGAGATCGAGGAACGCATCGACTGCGTCGGTGCCGCGCTCACGACCGACCTCCGCGAATGATTTGCCGACCAGTGTGGGATCCGGCGCGCTCAGGATCGTGGAGTAGTTGAAGTCACGATGAAAAACTTTAGGTAAGATCTTACTGCGCCACTGGCGACGAAACAGAGCGCGATATTCTGGATCACCGAGCAGCCGAGCACGATCACCGGCGTCTTCGAGATGAAGCGCGGCAGCGCCAGCACCAAACTCTTCGAACACCACGAGGTCCAAGCCGTCTGCCCAAAGCTCGAAAACATCCGGCAACGCTTGCCAGCGAAAGTCGGCGCCGAGAAAAATATTGAAGAAGCGCGACAGCCACCCGATGAGCACGTGAAGCCCGCGGGTGGCTCGCGTATCCATCATCGAAATGATCGTCGTCTTCAATGCTTTGCGAAAAATTCCGGCGCTCGTCAGCAAAAACAACAAAACGTTCAGCTTGGTCGTGATGTTCGGAACCCCTTGAAAAACGCGGTTTCGCTCACGCAACGGGCGCACCAGTCGCCAGATTTCCGACCAGCGCGCATAGGTCGACGGGAGAGGCTTGCTGCGAATCTGACGCGAGCCGCCGAGCTTGTCCCAGGGCAAGGTTTGAATACTCAGACCCAAGTATCCTTCGTCCAAGCCTTCCTTAATATGACTCTCCATCGCCCGCAGCTCGGCAGACGTGGGCGCTACTTTTTCGTCAACGGCGCGCTCGATGCCCATGACATGCGCGCGTAAACCCGAATGACCGATGAACGACGCGATATTGGGGCCGAGCGCGAGCGAATCGAGGTGACGGTAGTAGTCGCCCAAGGTCGTCCACGTTTTCTTCTTCTCCAAAAGTGAACGGACGGTGTCGTAAGGGATGGCCTCGACGCGCGCGAATTGATCCGCCAAGTCTTGCGGCGAGCCGAGCGCGAGACTGAGTGAGCAGCTTCCGAGCACTACGGTGGTCACCCCGTGGCGCACCGATTCGACGAGCGCTGGTGCCATTTCGATCTCGGCGTCGTAATGAGTATGGAGATCGACGAAGCCCGGACACACCCATTTTCCTCGCGCATCGATGACGCGCGTTCCGTTCGAGGGAATGATGGCGGCTTTGCTGATGGCGACGATTTTTCCGCCGGAAATAGCGATATTTCGAACCACACCATCCCCACCTTTGCCGTCGAAAACGAGACCGTCGTGGATGATGAGGTCGATCGGGCTTCTCGCGATTTGACGCATTTGCCAGGAATACTGAATTCGCGCGCCAATTATTTTTCAGCAGCGCCATTCGCTTTCTCGGCTTCGCCAGATCTACAATCGGCGTCGTGGAGAGGTGCACGAGCCCGTCGGAGTTTTTGAGCGCGCCTGTTGGACGTTACGTCGTCGGACACACGTGGCTCTATTTTTACCCACGAGTCGGGCTCTGCGGCTTTGCGGCTTGGGGACGACCGACCGGCGACGACATGCTGGCCTTGAGTCGCGTGCTCGCAGTCGAGCTCGATCAATCGCCGCACGTTTCGCTCGTC
>JBDTFL010000499.1:0-6558 GCA_039937955.1 Polyangiaceae bacterium
CACGTGACGGCGATCGAACCGATCGGGGCGGCGAATGCGGCCTGACGCACCGGTAGGCTCCCGCCCCGCCATCGTCCTCGCCTCCGGCGGGCTCGACTCCACCACCTGCCTCGCCATCGCCCGCGCCGACGGCTTCGCCGCGCTCGCATTCGCATTCGTCGTTTCCATCTCACGCATTTATCTCGGCGCACATTTTCCGAGCGACGTCTTGGTCGGCGCGCTGATCGGATTCGTGATCGGGATCGCGGGCGCCAAAGGATTCGAGCTGTACGAACGGCGAGCATCCGAACGCGCATCTTCGACATGACGACGCGCGCGAACGTCGCCACGGCCGACCCGCTCGTCGGACGCATCGCCGAGCGCGCACAGCTTCGACGACGAATCATCGACGACAAACAAAAGCTGATTACGATCTGGGGTCCTGGCGGCATCGGCAAGACGCGACTTGCGCGCGAGCTGATACATGATGCAAATACGCTTGTTTTCTCGGGTGGAATCTTCACGTGCGCGTTGGTCAGCGCGATGCGTGCCGGAGATCTCGTCGCGATCGTCGCGCGTGCGATCGGGCTCTCTGCCAGCACGGCGCGGTCTCACGAAGATCGTTTGGCGAGGATTGGTCGCGCGCTCGCCGCTCGCGGACGAACGCTCGTGCTCCTCGACAACGTGGAGCAGATCGTAGCGGAGACCTGCGCCGCGCTCTCGGCGTGGATGATGATCGCACCGGAGACGACGTTCATCGCGACGTCGCGTGAGCTACTCGGCGTGTCCGGAGAATCTCCGTGCGAGCTCGCTCCGTTGAACGTCCCGCGCACCGACGCCGAGGTCGAAACATCGGACGCCGTCGAGCTGCTCGTTCGTCGCGCGCGTGACGTTCGCCCGGATTTCGAAGCCGATCCGCGAACGCTGCGCGAAATCGTCTCGCGCCTCGACGGCATTCCGCTGGCGATCGAACTGGCCGCCGCACGTCTGGCCGTGCTCAGCGCGCGGCAGCTCGCGCTTCGTTTGGATCGTCGCTTCGAGGTGCTCGCCGTTCGACATGGAGGTGCGGAGGCACGACAACGAACGTTGCGCGGCGCGATCGATTGGTCGTGGGAGCTACTCGACGAAGCGGAGCAACACGCGCTCGCGGAGCTCTCCGTTTTTCACGGCGCGTTCGATCTCGATGCCGCCGAAGCGGTCCTCGATCATCCTGCTGCGGCGGCCAGTGTCATCCACGCGCTGCGCAGCAAATCACTCATCGTGTCGCATCCGGCAGACACACCGGGAGGGGCGCCGCGCTTTTCACTCTTCGAGTCCATTCGTGATTATTCCCTAGAAAAACTAGGTGATCGGCGATCGGAGGTCCAAGCACGGCACGCGAAATATTTCATTCACGCGGCCGAAGAGCGCGCGGCGCTCGTCGATGGGCTCGCTGGTGAGGAAGCGTTGCGTTGGCTCACGCGCGAGCAACCGAGCCTCGTGACGCTCGTCGATCGGTACCTCGCAGAAAATACGCCGCAGGCCGCCGAGCTTGCATTGCGTGCGGTCCTCGCATTGGAGCCGATGCTTTCGATTCACGGCGCGAACATGCTCGTCGTAGATCTTCTCGCGCGGATCGAAACGGTTTGTGCGCTCGAGAATTTTTCGGATGCCATGCGTTTGCGTTTTTTGGAGGCGCGCGCGTCGTCGCTGCTCGTGCTCGGTCATCTTCAAGAAGCAGGTCGTGCTACGGGCGACGCACAACGGATCGCACGCGAAGTCGGCGAGATCCATCACGCGCGCGTGCTCACGATCGCCGCTTATATTCAGCAGGCGCAAGGTCATCAGGAGCAAGCCATGAATACGGCGCAAGCGGCGCTGGCACTCGCCGAAGCGATCGGCGCGCGTCGCGAGCAAGGAACGAGTCTCGCGTACATCGGGCTCGTTCTCCACGTGCGCGATCAGTTCTCCGAAGCGCTCGTCCATTACGAGCGTGCGCTCGCGATTCATCTCGAGGTCGGTCACCTGCGCGCGGAAATTCGCACGCGCGCGCGTCTCGCATTTTTGATGCAGGATCTCGGGCGCCCAGAAGACGCGATCGCACAATGCGAAGAAGCGCGGCGCGTGGAAGAGAAGCTCGAGAGCCGCCAGCTCAATGGGCTCCTGCTCGGCTACATCGGAAATTTTCGGCGTGCGCAGGGACGCATTTCCGAGGCTCGCGATCATTACTCGCGGGCCGTGCAGCTGCTTCGCCGCGCCGGCGATCGGCGTTTCGAAGCCACTTTTACGATGGATGATGGCATCGCGTGCTTGCTCGACGCCGATCACGAAACAGCAGCTACCCAACTCGCGCTTGCGGCGAAGATCATCGATGAGGTGGGTGACGCGAGGCTGTCGACGCTCATCGCGGGCTATGAGCTGATGACGCAAGCCGGTCTCGGAGATGTGGAGGCGGCACGCGCTGCGTTCGATCGCGCGAACGCTTACGTCGCGTCCGTGAACGATCCGGCAACGCAAAGCTTGCTCGAGCTCCAGGCCGCGCAGCTCGACGTTGCGTCGTCGAAACATGCCTCGCCAAAAATTCGAGAACGGCTGCTGGCGCGTGCTCGCGCCATCGTCGCGCAGTTGCCGAAGCCGATCTTGGGTGAGCATCGGCGCATCGCCGTTCATCTGTTGCAGCGCGAGCTCGATCAGGCGGAGCTCACGAAAAATACGCTTTTGGTGATGCGTGACGGTTCGAAGATACGGCCACCCGGATCGGCCTGGGTCGATCTCGTCGCGCATCCGTCGACGCAACGTGTGCTGGCCATGTTGGTGCATCGTCGCATCGCTTCGCCGAACGCGAGCGTCGCTTCGGCCGATCTCATCGAAGGCGGATGGCCCGGCGAAAAAGTCGTCGCGAGCGCCGCCGCGAATCGTCTGCGCGTTCTTCTCACGTGGCTTCGGACGAATGGCCTGCGCGATTTGCTCAAGAGCGATCGCGGCGCCTATTGGCTCGACTCGGGCGCGCCGATCGCGATCGTCGAAAGCGAAGACGCGCACGATTAATGCGCGATGCGCTCTCTTTAATGAGCGCTTCGAAAACGGGTCTGCCACAAGAGACGACATGAAACGCGTCTCGCTCTCGATCGCATTGGCAGGGATTTTTGCCGCAAATTCAGCATCTGCACATGGCCCTTACGTGGTCATCAAAGACGACGGAACGCTGAACGGCACCATCAAGCTGTCCCCTCAAGTCCTCGCCGGCAAAATCGTCAGAGCCTACAAAGCCACCGGCCAAACACTGCCGGACGTCATCAGCTTGTGGACGAATTTTTCGATGGACGGGAACGATGTCGAAACGCTTTTCGACGTCGTCAGCAACGACGTGAAAGGCATCGGGCTCGAATCGCAGTACGGCGGCGACGGCACGGTGACCTCGGCGTTTTCTCCGCTTCGTTCGATCTTGCTTCACAACAACGTGACCGCGCTGCCAAAGCGTGCGGCCGAGCAAGGCGCGCCGATCGAGAATTTTGCTCAGTACATTTATCTGCTGGAATTTTCGCACAATTGGGGCCCGGCGGTTCAACTGCCAGCTGAGGCCGACGCTGGCGCAGATGCCGGCGCCGCCAATCCAGGAGTGATGATCGGATTTCCGTTCCACTGGTCGTTCTTCTTCGATCCGGGCGGAATGGCCGGTGGAAATCCGTGGCAAGACATGGGCGGCGGTAGCTTCAGCGTGACCGGACAATCGCCGAGCACCATCAAATACTCACCGCTCGATCTCTACATCATGGGTCTCGCCGACAAGAGCGAGGTGCCGCCGTTCGGCGTCATTGAAAACGCGGTCGTGCCGTTCGACGTGAAAGATCCGTTCACCGGCGCGACCTACAACGCGTCGTCTTTTCCGTGGTGGGGAGCCACGCCGTTCACAGTTACCGGCGCAACGAGGCGCACCGTCACCATCGACGACGTCATCGCGCAAAACGGGCCGCGCGTTCCCGACGTGACGACTTCGCCGAAGACCTTCAACATCGGAATCGTGCTCGACGTTGCGGCCGACGCGACCGACGACGAGATCGCCGCTGCGGAAGCCGACCTCGACCCGATCGCTGCGACGTACCCGCAAGCTTTTCACGATGCGACCGGCGGCCGCGGCACGTTCACGATTGCGACGACGAACACCGCAACAGATGACGATGCAGGTGTCGGCGACGATGGAGGCTCGACCGACGGCGAGGCGACCCCCTCCTCTTCTGGAAGCAGCGGCGGCTGCAACGTGACCGAAACTGCGCACGACCGAACCAGCTGGCTTCTCTTCGCGAGCGGCCTCGTCGCCGGCGCGGCCGGCCTGATTCGCCGCCGAAAGCAAAATCGTTAGCATGCTCACGATCTCACGATCTGGCTTAAATTGAGCCAATTGGTGAGACCGCGTCGGCTCGAGATGCGCGCGAAGCTTGCGCATCGGGGGTGGATGGATTCAAAGTACGGCCAGTGAGCTTGGCCAGACGCCTCCTCGTTGCTGCTCTCGCGACAGTCATTTGGCTGATCGCTCCGAGCGCACATGCGTCCGCTCCGCGTTGCGACATCCGCGCGGCGACAACCTTCGGGCCGACGCCCACTCTCGAGGAGCCGACCTCCTCGGTCGATGTCGGCGAGAACGATTGCACGCCGCCTTCGCCGCTCGACGCGCTGGCGCAGGGTCGCTCGCAAACGCAGGTCGTTTTTTCTGCAGCTCCGGATCTCACGCTCACCGCATCGACGACGATCGCATCGTCGCCGGAGAGCGACGCGCTCCCACGTCCAACCGAATCGAGTCGCGCGCCAAGCGGCGTTCGTTCGTCGGTCGATCGCCCGCCGCGGCAGTAGCCTCGGCGTTGGCAGCAGAGGTACGCCTTTTTTCGAGGTGCGCCTTTTTCAAGATCTCCGCGCTGCCCGATCATGAATCCAGCTGAAAATGAGCGGTTTGCGCGTTCTCCGAACGCCAGCGCATAGCTCGGCTCGATAGCGCCAACCGAAATTCGCGACCACTTCGTTTCATCGAAGTGCGTTGCGCCCAACGAGTTTGTTTCACCCTTGCAGTTCTCTTTTTTCGACAACGAGACAGGTCATGAGCAAAGACAAAGAAACCGAAAAAACGCCGTCGCGTGGAAGTAGCAACGCTGACGACGGCGCAGGAATGAATACGGGCGTCGCCATCATCGGCTTCGTCCTCTGCTTCTTCGCCGGCATGGCCCTCATGTGGGGCTACGACGCGCGCCGACTCAAAGAAGGCATCGCGGGCGACAGCAGCGCGACGGCCTGGAGCGACGCGGACTCGCCGATTCCGGTCGACAGCAAAGACCCCATGTGGGGCAAGCGCGATGCACCGGTCACGATCGTTCAGTTCAGCGATTTTCAGTGTCCGTTCTGCAGCCGCGTCGAGCCGACGATGGATCAGGTCAAGACGACCTACGGTCCCGACAAAGTGCGAATCATCTGGAAAAATAGCCCTCTTCCGTTCCACCCGAATGCAAAGCCGGCCGCCGAGGCAGCTCAGGGCGTGTTCGCGCTGAAGGGCAACGACGGCTTCTGGAAGTTTCACGACACCGCATTCAAAAATCAAAAAGCGCTCGGTGACGACAGCTATTTGAAGTGGGCGCAAGACGCCGGCGTGACCGACGTCGCGTCATTCAAAGCAGGACTCGCTTCACACAAGTGGGCCGACAAGATCGACAAAGACAACGCCGAAGGAAAACAGGTCGGCGTAAACGGTACGCCGGGCTTCTTCATCAACGGCGTCGAGCTCTCGGGCGCGCAACCGTTCGACAAATTCAAAGCGGTCATCGACCAAGAGCTTGCAAAGGCACAGGCGAAAATCGCGAGCGGCACCGCGAAAGACAAGGTCTACGTCGCGATGTCGAGCGACAACAAAAAGAACGCGCCGGCAAAGACCGACGAAAAAGAAGACGACAAGGAAGACTCCACCACCGTGTGGAAGGTCCCCGTCGGCAAGAGCGCAGTCACTTGGGGCGGCGACAAAGCGCTCGTCACCATCATCGAGTTCTCCGACTTCCAGTGCCCGTACTGCAAAAAGACCGAGCCCACGCTCGCTCAGATTCACACGACGTACGGCGACAAGGTTCGTCTCGTTTGGAAAAATGAGCCTCTTCCGTTCCACGATCGCGCCGAGCCTTCGGCCGAGCTCGCTCTCGAAGCGCGCGCGCAAAAAGGCGACGTCGGATTTTGGGCAGCCCACGACGCGCTCTTCGATTCGAACCCGAATTTGAAGGACGAGGACCTCGACAAGATCGCGCAGAAGCTCGGTCTCGACATGGACAAGGTCCACAACGCACTGAAGAACCACACGCACAAAGCCGAAATCGACGCCGACCAAGACGTCGGTGAAGACTTCGCAGCCAACGGCACCCCGCACTTCTTCATCAACGGCCGTCGTTTGGTCGGTGCGCAACCGTTCGAGAAATTCCAGCCGATCATCGATCAGGAGATCACGAAAGCCAACGCTCTTCTTGCCAAAGGCACGAAGGGTGGCTCGGCTCTCTACGACGCAGAAGTCGCCGACGGCAAAGAGCCGCCGCCCCCGGAAAAGAAGGACATTCCGGTGCCGACGAACGGTCCGAC
>JBDTFL010000500.1:0-2773 GCA_039937955.1 Polyangiaceae bacterium
CCTGGGTCTTCTGCAACGAGCAGAACTACACCGGGTCGCTCGGCGTCATGAGCGAGTTCTACAACGTCGCCGGCTCGTACATCGGAAACCTCGTCAACCGACACAAGTAACGCCAACCCAAAGCAAAACAAAAAGGAAGACCACCATGCTCGCGCCCCTCGCCCTCGTTCTCGCTGCTTCGAAATCGTCGCCGGGCCTATTTTCCAAGGCGCGCGGACTAGCTCGCGTGACGACGTACTTCGGCGCGATGCTTGCGCTTGCCGCGACGCTCACGATGCACGGCGCGAAAGCCGAGCTCGCGGAGAATCAGATTTCCCTCGGCCGCGATCTCGCGCCGCTCGCGGATTTGTTGAAAGAAGAAAATACGATCTTGGTGAACGGCGAGCGCGCGCATGTCGCGACCACGACGACGCACGATTCGCTCGAGACGGTGCTGGACCGTTTTTCGGCGAGCTGCGCGTCGAACGCGAGCCCGTTGTCGGACGCTTGGAAGACGGTTCCCGAACAGAATCGCGCGGACGCACGCGACGCGATCGCTGCCATCGCCACCACCAAACAAATCACGAACGACGAAGGCACCGTCGCGTGCATCGCGCGTGGCGCAAACTCGAAAGCATCGTTCATCGACGCCGCACGAGACTTCGCGAAGAGCGGAGATTTTGGCTCGATCGGACAGCTTCGTTACGTCTACGCAAAACGCGGATCGGACGGCACGACGTTCGTAATGACAGCCTGGACCGACGATTCATTCTCGATGCGCGCGCTGACTCCGCAAAATGGAGCAGATGCAGCGGGTGACGATTCGGCCATCGCGCCGCGTCCGAAAAATTCGCAACGCTTGCTCAGCGCTGGCGTCGCCGGCGCACCGTTCGCAGTGCGCGCGTATCGCACGAGCGACAACGCGGAATCGGTCCTCGGATTTTACGAGACGTCGATGCAAGCCTCGGGTTGGTCGTGCGTTTCGCCGGACGGTCTCGCGGGCGAGATGCGCACGTGCTCGAAAGACGGCACGCAAGTTTCAATCGTCACGCGCGCAATCGAAAATGGACAGACGATGGTGTCGGTCTCCGAAGTCCGAAGCTGAGCATCATTGGCGTGCTCAGTGCCACAGACCGATGCCGAGCCCCCAGTTGAAATAACGAGGCGCGGCGTCGACGGCAAAGCTCGCGCGCCAGGTCGTGTTGTCGAGAAGACCGAACGCGTTGAACGAAAACAGCTTGAAATCAGCACCGGCGGTGAAGTGATCGCGTGGGGTGCCATCCGAGAAACGCGACGGCTCGATGTAGGTTCCCGCGCGCACACGAACCCAGTCGATGACCGGCTCGGACTCCACACCGAACCGCGGCGTCACTGTTACGGAGCGTCCGAACGGCTCGTTGGTTTGCTCCAAGAAACTCTCGACCGCGACGGTGTTGGAATCCGCGCCCGTGATGAGCACGCTCGCGACGAACAAAAGTTTTTCGCGCGGCCAATTCGCATAGCGAGCGCGACGTTGCGCCAACAATTTTTTCGATTCGATGTCGAGATGCTGGTTTTCGATCGCCTGAATCGCCGCCTCCCCTTTCGCGAGCTCGCCTTTTTCTGCGGCCACGAAACCCGGCGCCGTGTCTCGCAAAATCTCGGCGTACCTGGCGGCGCGTAAGGCTCGCGCACGGCTGATTTGCAGGCGAATGGGCGCTTCGTCTTGCTCGGGATTCAGCCACGTCGGATTGAGCGGCCGCGGACCCGCTTGCATCGCGAGGCCGACCTCGAGCTCCCACGGTTGGACGATCGACTGTGGAACGATGAACTCACCGACGCGCGTCACGTTCGCGGCATCGGTGGTGGTTTGCGCGCTGCCGACGTTTCCGGCGGTGACGGGCGCGCGCACGGTTGCACCGAGTCGCCAAAATGCGCCGTCGGGTTTCAGGAGCGCACCGACCTCGGGAGCGGCGCCAGTCATCGTCAGAATCGATCCGCCGAAGACCCCGGTGTTGCCGATCACGTTGTTGTTGCCGTTGACGTTGAGCGCCAAAATGCGAACGCCGGCGCCGATGACGAGCTGATCGTTGAACACGCCATACGCGCCGAGCGCATGAAACCGCCCGATTTGCAGGGTGAGCGTCGATTGCGTAGTCGGCGTGGAGAGATTGAACTGCTGCAAATCGCCGGTGATCGATGCACCGAATAAATCGTATTGAATCTGCGCGCCGACGTTCAAATAGAGAAAATTGCTGAAGCTCGACGACGGCGTCTTCGACGAGGCTGGGCCGTGATTGTCGAAATCGGTGTTTGCGTAGGATCCGGGAAACGAAAAGCTCGCTGTCAGATCCCAATCGAGCGCGTGCACGCTGAACGGCTCGCGCACCGCCGGCCCCGCTGCGTTCGTTGCGGTGCCTTCGACGCCTTCCGCATAACCGGTGTACGCCCCGGCCAGACCCGTGATGCGCACCGGTGCAATGACGGGACCCTGAAAAAACTCGACCTTGTAATTGTTGTCTTGGATCTTCGGAGGCGCAGCGAAGGCACGCGCCGGTAGAAGCGCGGCGCAAAAGCCGACGACACCGCAAGCAAGGCGGGCGCGGCGTTGGGTGAACGCTCGACGCTTCAACGCGCCGGAATGTACACGGGAAGGTAGGCGCGAGAAATCTGGATGACGACGCTCGCTACGGCTGCGCTCGTCTGTGGATCAAGAAATTTCGAAGCCGTGACCCGTGATGTGATCGGCGGCGCGCGAGCACAAGAATGCGACGACCTCTGCTACGGCTTCGGGCTCGAGTGAATCCGCTGAAAT
>JBDTFL010000501.1:0-3851 GCA_039937955.1 Polyangiaceae bacterium
GCCACCGAAGACGCCGCCAAGCGTCACAAAGGAATCGGCGCGTTCATCGTTCCCAAGGACACGCCAGGCCTCAAGGTCGGCAAGCACGAGGACAAGCTCGGACAGCGCGCGAGCGACACCGCCGCGGTCACGCTCGAAGACGTGAAAGTGCCGGCCGCCAACGTCCTCGCGTTGCCGGGGCTGGGCTTCAAGCTCGCCATGGAGACGTTCAACCAAACGCGTCCCGACATCGGCGCGATCGCGTGCGGTTTGATGCGCCGATGTTTGGACGAATGCGTCGCTTATGCAAAAGAGCGAAAGACGTTCGGCGTTCCGATCGCGCAGCATCAGCTCGTGGGCGCGATGATCGCGGAGATGGCGATCCGCGTGGAAGCCACGAGCCTGCTCGTGCGCAAAGCGGCGTGGAATTTGGACAAAGGAATTCGCAATCCGATCATCAGCTCGTACGCGAAGGCGTACGGCGCAGACAGCGCGATGGCGACCGCGGTCGACGCCGTTCAAGTGTTCGGCGGCAACGGTTACTCGAAGGAATATCCCGTCGAGAAATTGATGCGCGACGCGAAAATCCTCCAAATTTACGAGGGAACGAGCCAGATCCAGCGCATCGTGATCGCCAAGCACGTGCTCGGAGGTTAAGGGCGTGGCGGCCATCCTGCGGTGCGCGCATCGTCGTCGAGCGGCAGATCCAAAAGAAATGTCGCTCCTCCGCCGATGCGGCCTTCGTGCGTGAGCATTCCGCCGTGCGCTTTGGCAATGCGTTGTACGAGCGAGAGCCCGAGCCCGGTGCCCGACGAGCGCGTGGTGAAGAACGGAAGGTAGATGCGATCTCGAAGCTCGCGCGGCACACCCGCGCCGTTGTCCTTCACTTCGAGTCGCATCCATGATCCGCCGAGTCGCTTCGCCGTCACGCAAACCGGTTCGGTGCGGCGCTCCGCTTGAATGGCGTTCGTCACGAGATTCATCAACGCCTGACGCACGAGATCAGCATCGATCGTGACGTCGGGCAAAGGCGAGTCGGTGTCGACGTCGATGACCTCGCCGCTCTCGACGCGCACGGATTCGGCCACACTCGCGAGCACGGGACGAACGTCGACGCACGCCAAATTCGCTTCGACCGGTCGCGCGAATTCCAAAAAATCATCGACCATTCTTTTCAGTCGGCTCGCTTCGTCCTCGATGATCGTGAGCAGCTTTTCGCGCTCGTTCGGATCTTTTCGGAGCAGCGCCGCAGCGTTGAAAATCACGGCGGTCGGGCTGCGCACCTCGTGCGCCACCACTGCCGACATCTCTCCGATCGCAGCGAGACGCTCGTTCTTGATGAGCCCTTGCTGCGCGGTTTCGAGCTGCCGCGCGTTCTGAATAAAGTGCCAGCCGAGCGCCGATCCGACGAGAAGAAGAAGCACGAGAAACGACAAATCGAGCACGTACGGGCTGCGAATCGCATCAATGCTCGCAAGACAATCGTTGATCGCACCGACCACGAGCACGACGAGCCCGGCCGCCTCTGCGCGTTCGGTCCAACCGGCTCGCTTGAAACGTCGCAACGCTTGCCACATCAGCTTCACGCCGCAGAGAAGACAGACGCCGAAGACGATCGAGCCGACCATCGTAGCGTGCGAGTCGGTGTACGTGATTTCGAGCGCAGGCACGCCGTGAATCCAAACGTCGTCGCGATACATGACGCGCGGAATGAGCGAGAGCGAGCCGCCAAGGACGATGACGGGAACGATGATCTTTTCGATGCGCGTGAGCGGGCGCCGTTCGCGTGCGGCGGTGTACAAATACCAAAGCGCGCCTTCGAGCCCGATGAACAACATGCCGAACCGCAGGCCGATTCGCGAGAGCGCGACCGACGACGACGATATGGCAGCGTTGCAAAGCGCGTAGAACGCGGTCGCAGCACACGCGCCAGAAAAAAATCGAAGCCCTCGTGTGCCGGGCGCCGACGAAATGAAAAGCGTCACGGCCGCGAACAACATGCCGACGATGAAGACGGCAGACGACATGAGGGTCGCGAGGTTCAAGTAAGGAACAGTCTAGCGTCTACCCATTCGCGGGTCGCACGGATAGCCTCGTGCACGTGGAGAGGATGCGGTTCGTGATCGCGGCAATTTGTGCCGGTCTCGGCTGCGGTCCATCACGCGATGTCGTTCCCGACACCCACGACGTGCGCGGTGATCAGAAACCGAGCACCGCCCAGGATGGTTACGACTATCTCGCGCGGCGTCCCCTCGGCACGGTTGGTTTGGCTGAGGCACGCGGAATTCCCGCCGACGTCGCTGCGCGCGCCGTCGATCGCATCGCCGATCAACTCGAAGCGTGCGAAAAAGATCTACGCTCGCAAAATCGATTCGTCGCTGGCGCCATTCGCATCGTCGCGATGATCGACGATCGCGGCGCGGTCGAGGGCGTGAACGTCAAGCTGTCGGACGACAAGGGCGCGGCTGCCAACGCCATCTTGTGCGTCGTCGCGCCGGTGCGGCTTTTGGCATTCCCACCCAACGACGGCGACGCCGGGCAACGCGGAATTGCGATCGAAGCGAGTTGGAATCCGGAATAGTCGCGACGCACGACGAGATCACGCGACAGACCGCGGTCGGATCTTCCATGTAGATCGCAACTTTCTGGCGGCACCCGAACATTGCCGCGGCAGCTGCAAAATTCGCGGGAAATTGCGGATAAATCGGCATCCATCGATCCATATCGCGCGCGACGCTGAGAATTCGTGCGCTATGAATTGGTTCGGCCGAGAGATTTTTTCTCGCCAAAAGTTTTTTGAGCACGGTTCGATCAACAAAATCTTCGACGACCGAAACCTGACTGTCAGGAGGTCGTAAGTGTCGCGAGCACGGAGGCGAGCATGAGGCCCTGGATCGGATGCGCGGTTGTAATTTTCCTGGCAGCTTGCTCGGGCGCTACGCCGGCGGGCTTCGGCAGCGCTGGTGGCGGTGACGACTCGACTGGCGATGGTTCCGGAGACAACGGCACCGACGGCGGAGCTGCAACGTCGTCCGGCGGCGATGGTGGCGGCGGCGGTACGGTCGTTCCGCCAGCGCCCACCAATCTTCTGGCAGGCGCCGACGTCACGCAGATCAGCGTTTATCAAGGCACTGAATCGGTGATCGTCAAAGCCGCTGCGGCTACGACACCCGGAGTTACGCTCGTCGCTGGTCGACCGGCGCTGTTCCGAATTTTCGTGACGCCCGAGAGTGGTTTCGCCGGTGGCAACGTCACCGCGCAGCTTCGCTTCGAGGATGCAGGCGGGAAAGCGCTCGACTCGATCTCGGCGTCTGCTTCGATCACGACTGCATCGAGCGAGAACGACACCAGCTCGACGATCAACTTCACGGTTCCCGCGACCGACATCGTGGCGGGCGGAAAATATTCGGTCGCTCTCGTCGACTCCGGTGCGCCTTCGGTCGACGTCGGCACCGCGAACCCCGCACGCTTTCCGCAAGACGGCACGATCATCGGCCACGGCGCAAAAGCCACTGGACCCCTGAAAATTACGCTTGTTCCGGTGATCACCACTGGCGGGTCGATGCCCGACACGAGCGCCGCGCAGATTCAGACCTTGCACGACGTCATGTTCGGCCTCTACCCGGTCACGGATGTGCAGATTACCGTGCATTCTACATATAATTTCAACGGCACCGTCTCCGGCACCAACTCGACGGGCTACGAAAACGTCCTCGAAGCGATCACGCAGCTTCGCCAAAGCGACAGCCCGCCAGACGACGTCTACTACTGGGGAACGTTCGATCCGAAATCGACGTTCAACGCATTCTGCCAAGGCGGATGCATCGCAGGTTTGAGCACGGTCGACGAGCAAGCCGACGACGCACAAGATC
>JBDTFL010000502.1:0-4951 GCA_039937955.1 Polyangiaceae bacterium
CGGCGGCTTGCACCGCGCCGAGACGAATGATCGGCGCGAGCCCGTAATACAAAACATAAAGCTGCAGCAAAACCGGCGTACCTCGATACACCTCGACATACGCTTGGGCGATCCATTGGAGCCAACGCGGCGCGAACATCCGTGCGAGCGCGAGCGCAATTCCGCCGGCGATCGCCAACATCATAGCCAGTGCCGAGATGAGGAGGGTGATCGCCGCACCTCGAAAAAACAAGGCGATTCGCGCTCCGTCAAAGGTCGGCGAAGGCGGCGGTTTCTCCGTTTCGGTGGTCGCTGAATCGGTGACGAGAAGCTTTGCTTGGCGATCGTTCCAAATGTTCGCGCGTCGTAAAATCGTTTCGAGCTCGCCGCTCGTTCGCATCTTCAAAAGTGCCGTGTCGATCGCCGCCTCGAGCTCGACCTCACCCAGCGGAATGCCGATCGCGTACTGACCATCCCGAACGTCGGCGACGATGCGGAGCTCCGAATGCGGAACGCCATAACGGTTCGCGATGATGTCGTCCATCAAGACGCCGCGCGTTCGTGATTGCGCGAGGTCGATGTACGCCTCTTCAGTTCCTTCGTAGAGCACCGGCTCCGCACCCGATTCCTGCACGATCTGTAGTGCCAAGCTATTGGCAAGCGTGCCAATGCGTTGTCCATGCCACGAGCTGAGATCCGCCGTGAGCGCAGTCGAGTCCTTGCGGGCCATGAGTCGCTCGGCGAACTCGTAATATGGAATGGAAAACAGAATGCGCGCCCGACGTGCTTCGGTGATTTCCAGTCCGTTCATCGCGACGTCGAACGAGCCGCGCTCGAGCGAGGGGATCAGATTCGACCAATCGTTTTGGACGAGCTCCGCACGCACGCCGAGCTGCCCCGCGATCGCATTTGCAATGTCGACCTCGAAGCCCGTGAGCTTGCCGCCTTCACCTTGATACGCATACGGCTCGCCGCCTTGAAGATCCGCGCCCCATCGTAAAACGCCGCTATTTTTCACGCGATCGAGCGAATTTGGTGCAGAATACACGTTTTTTACGGACGACGAGATCGCCGCGATCAGCAGCGCTCCTGAAGCAAGGCGAGCCCATGCACGCTGACGTGATTGCACCGCCGCATCGTAGCGGAAAACTGTATTCTCCCGCGCCATGTCCGAAGCAGCGTCCGCATCTGCATCCACGTCTCCGTTTTCCACGAAGAGCCCGCTCGACGGTGAGCCGCTCGACACCGTCGAAGCCACGCCGACCTCCGAAATGGCAGCGCTCGTGAAGCAGGCTCGCGAGGCGCAAGCTGCATGGGGTGCGCTCACTCCTTATGAACGCATCAAGGCGATCTTGCCGGTTCGCGATCGCGTGCTCGATCGTGCGGAGCGCTTTGCCAATGTCGTGCATCGCGAGGTCGGTAAACCGAACGTCGAGGTCGTTTTGGGTGAGGTTCTCCCAACCGCAGATGTCGTGACGTATTGGGCCGACAGCATCGAGGAGATGCTCGATCCCCAGGAAATTGCGCTCGATCCGCTGTCGTATCCGGGCAAGAAGGGCGCGCTGCATCGTGAAGCGCGCGGCGTAGTCGCGCTCATCACGCCGTGGAATTATCCGGTCGCGTTGCCGCTGCGCACGCTCCTTCCGGCATTGCTCGCCGGAAATGCGGTGCTCTTCAAACCGAGTGAGATCTCTCCGCGCTCGGGCGCGCTGGTAGCCGAGCTCTTCGAGGGCTTGCTTCCGAAAGGTGTGCTGACGTTGGTGCAGGGCGGAGGAGAAATCGGTGCTGCGCTCTCTTCTGCGGACGTCGATCTCGTCGTCTTCACCGGCAGCGTCGCCACCGGAAGAAAAGTCGCGCACGCCTGCGCCGAGCGCTTGTCACCATGCGCGCTCGAGCTCGGCGGAAAGGACGCAGCGATCGTTTTGGCTGATGCGAATTTGGATCGCGCAGCGAACGGCGTCGTGTGGGGCGCGCTCACCAACGCGGGCCAGAACTGCGCGGCCATCGAACGCGTTTACGTGGAAAAAGCCGTGGCCGAAGCGTTTTCTGCAAAGGTCGTGGCGCTCGTGAAATCGCTTCGCGAGAACATCGACGTCGGGCCGCTCGCCACCGAAGCGCAAAGGAGCATCGTCGTGAAGCACGTCGACGACGCGAAAAATTCAGGCGGCAAAATGTTGGCGGGCGGCGAAAAAGGAGAGAAGGGCTATGCGTTTTCTCCGGCCGTGCTCTCGGTCGAAAATGACGACAGCGCGCTCATGCGCGACGAAACGTTCGGGCCGGTCATTCCCATTTCGATCGTCGACAACGCCGAGCAAGCGATCGCGCGCGCGAACGCATCGCGCTACGGGCTCACCGCCAGCATCTGGAGCAAAAAAGTGAAGGTCGCCGAAAAGCTCGCCAAGCAACTTCGCGCCGGCGTCGTCACCATCAACAATCACGCGTTCACCGGTGCGCTCCCGAACGCGCCGTGGAGCGGGTTCGGCGAAACGGGTTACGGCATCACCAACTCGGCACTCGCACTCGACGCGCTCACGAGGCCGCGCTTCGTTTTGGTCGACAAGAACCGCGCGAAACGCGAGCTGTGGTGGTACCCGTACACGCCGACCCTCGACGTGATCGCCTACGCTTTCTGCGCGCTGCGCAGCAAAAGCACCGGTATTTTCCGCAAAATCGGCGCTATTTTCACGCTCGCACGCGCGGTACCGAAACGCTTGATGGGCGGCTGAGCCCAACGTCGGTTATAGTTCGCGCATGCAAATCAGGGGAAAAGTCGCGCTCGCAATCGTGATGGCTGGAGCGATGGGTCTTGGTGGCGTTGCCGTTTCATGTGGCGGCGGTGACGACTCGACTGCTCCGGACGACGACGCGTCGACGATCGTCGTTCATCACGACGCCGGAGGTCAGCCCGACGACGACGCAACGACCGCCGCTTGTACGCCGGAGCTTCCCGCCGGTTACAAGTCCACGTGGTCCCCGCCGCTTTCGACGAACACCGCGTGCACGACGGCTCAAGTGCAGGCCTTCTACACGCAATGCTTCGATACGGCGGCGACCAGCGCTGGTTGTCAAACCTTCGCCAACGACAACGCAAACAAAGCATGTGTAGGTTGCATGTATACGGCGCAAGGCAGCTCCAACTACGGCGCGATCATTTCGCTCAGCAACGGAACAGCAGAGGCCAACATCGGCGGCTGCCTCGCGTTGGTCGACGGCGACATGAGCGCCACGAGCTGCGGCGCGAAATACCAAGCCGGACAATTTTGCGAGGTCGACGCATGCGAATGCACCATCGACAGCACCGACCCGAAGACGTTCACCGCCTTCACGACGTGCGAGGCGAACGCCGGCAAGACGGTTTGCGCGGGCTACGAAAGCGACGCCGGCTGCGAAAAAGACGCGAAATACGCGCTTTGCAACAAAGCCGCGACGTTCGAGCAGTACATGGTCACCATCGGCGATCTCATTTGCGCATCGGGCAACGTCAGTGACGCAGGCGCCGATTCAGGCGACGCGGGCATCAGCGATGCGAGTGACGACGCCAGCGACGACGCGAGTGACGCCTCCGACGATTGAGAGTCGCCTGCTCAGTATGAGATGACGCTCTCGACGCGCACGGGCAGAAGTTTTTCGCGTCCGTGCAAGAACGCGAGCTCGACGGCGAACGCGAACGCGATGACGTAGCCACCTTGTTTACGAACGAGCTCCGCAGCAGCGCAGGCCGTTCCGCCGGTCGCGAGCAAATCGTCGACGACGATGGCGCGTGCGCCTTCGCGGATCGATCCTTTGTGCATCTCGAGCGTGGCTTGGCTGTATTCGGTGTCGTACGAAACGCTGTCGCTCAAACCCGGTAATTTTCCGGGCTTTCGTGCGGGGACGAAGCTCGCGTTCAAACGTGCAGCGAGCGCGCCGCCGAAAATGAATCCGCGTGCGTCGACTCCGACGATGGCGTCGATGTGCTCGCCGATGAAGCGTTCCGCCAGTGTGTCGAGCACGATGTGGAACGCGCGCGGGCTCGCCAAAAGGGGAGTGATGTCTTTGAAGACGATCCCCTTCTTCGGAAAATCCGGAATGTCGCGAATGAACGACGCGGCGTAGGCGATCACCTCTTGCGAGGGCACGAGCGTTACGCGGCCGGGCTCGTCGTCGATGCTCGGGCGCGGTTTTTTGGTGATGACGGCGTTTGCCTTCTTCGCCGTGACGCGCGTTGCCGGAGCCCTCGCCGATTTTGCCGTGGATGTTTTGGTCTTCTTGGAAGCTGCTTTTTTCAAGGCGATTTCCCTTCGATGGCGATGCTCGAAATCAGCGCACCGATGTCAGATGTGTTTGCATGGTCAGTTGCGTCGAGCAAAAGCGGCGTCACCGAGACCACGCCTTCGTCGTACGCCTCGGTGTCCGTTCCCGGCGCGTGAACGTGCCGAACCGTGGGGCCGCCGATCCACAAATATTCTCGGCCGCGCGGATCCTTTCGGAAGTCGACGAGCTCTTCGTAGGTGCGTGCACCAAGTCGCGTGGCGCGCATGCTGCTCCACGCACGCGGAAAATTCGCGCTGAGTAACACGCCCGACCCTTCGCCGCGCTTTAGTCCGATGATGCATTCGGCGAGCTGCGCGGTGAGCTTGGCGACCTCGTCGAAATTCGCTTTCGGGTGCGCCGACGACGCGATCGCCGGAAATCCGCGGAGCGCTCCTTCACGCGCCGCAGCTACGGTCCCCGAATAAAAAACGTCCTGACCCAAATTCAAACCGTGATTCACGCCCGACACGACGACGTCCGGAGGCCTCGGTAAAACGCGATTGGAATGAATTGCAACATACACGCAATCGGCAGGCGTTCCGTCGACTGCGAAAATGCCGGGCTCGACCGCGCGCAAACGCAGCGGCTTGTTGAGCGAGAGTGCATGGCTCGCTGCGCTCTGCTCGGTTTCGGGTGCGCCGACGACGCGATCGCCGGAAATCCGCGGAGCGCTCCTTCA
>JBDTFL010000503.1:0-15102 GCA_039937955.1 Polyangiaceae bacterium
GAGCGTGAGCTTCGCGGTCGCCGCGCCCTGTCCGGAGACGCCGACGTTGATGTAGTCGTTGTCCGCGAATGAGCTGTTCTCCACTGTGACCCACGCGTCGTCGCCGACGTAGAGACCGAACGAGTTCGGGTCGGTTGCGACGATGCGCGTTCCGCGAACGACCGAGTTGGTGATGTCGACTTTGGTTCCGACATTTCCGATGACGATGCCGGCAAAGTGACTGCCGTCTGCGACGATGGAATCGATTTTTGCCGTGCCCGAGAGCACGGAAATGGCGCCGTGATAGTTCGCAAACGTCATTCCCGAAAAACTGAATGTGCCGGCAGTCGACCCAACTTGAATCGCCGTCGTCGTTGCGTCGGTGGCGGTAAAAACGACCTTTTCCGCGCAGCGCCCGATGATGCTCACACTGGCCTTCGGGATGATCTCGCCGGTGTACGCGCCCGATTCCACGGCGATCACTGCGCCTGCCGGTGCGCTTGCGAGCGCTGCGTCGACTGCGGCAAAGTGCGTGGCATCGATCTGACCTGCCGTGAATGCGGCGTCGACGAAGATCGTTGCGTTGCTCGGCGGAAACGCCGCGTTGCAATCACCGACCGGTACGCACGTCGCCGAGCCAATCGCCTCGCGCGTCGCGCCGCTACAAATGGCGGTCGAAACGAGCGCGTCGCAACCCCAACCCGATGCAGCTTTGGTGAATCCGGTTGCGCAGCTGGTGACGCCGACCGGAACACATGACGTCTTGCCTATTGCGGGTGATGTTCCCGCGGCGCATTCGGTTGCTGGGAGGATCGCGGTGCAAGCGCCGCTGTCTTCGATCGGCTGAAATCCCTCGGCGCATGGTGCACCTGCGTCGGACGCGTCGCCGTCGGCCGGGGCTGTCCCCGACGACGAGCTCGAGCAACCTATCGACGAAAGAAAAGCGCCGGACGCGAGGACGCTCGAAAACGCGCAAAATACGAGAAAAGAGGGGCGGAGCACGGGGCCGGAATGTGATGGATGTGCTGGCAATGTCAAGACGCAACCAGGCACGCCGTGGTTACGCTGGGGCAAGGCGATGATTATTGCACTTCGGATGCGAAAACTTTGGGGATGGTCAGTTTTTCTGCTGGTTTTTGTGCTGATCGGATGCCGACACGCTCCGGTCTCATCCTCATCGTGTGCCCTCCCGGATGGACGCGTGCTCGATGCCGCCGGTCGCACGGATGGCTTTTACGGCGTGCACGGCGAACAAGTCGACCAGCAGCCTCTCGCACATTTCGAGCAAATGAAGCTCGTCTCAGAAGGCGTCGACCAAGAAAGCGGCAAACGATGGTTGCAGATTCGAATGACGGATGCCGAAGCAAGCAACGTGGAAAAATTCACTGCAACGCCGGCTGACCGATCTCTCGCGGTGATCGTCGGCGGCGAGGTCGCATGTCGCCATAAAATTCGGCAAGCCGTCACTTCCTCGGAGTTGCAGTTGAGCTGTTGCAATCCGAAAGCATGCGATCGTTGGCGAGCACTGCTGCGGCACTAGCGGCTGCGCTTCGAGTGAGCCAGCAAAATGAGTGACGCAGACCGCGCTGATTTCGATCTGTTCGCAATCGCGCCGATGTTAGTTTTGCCGGCCCTTCATGCCCCTCGGCTCGCGACGACAGCGCGCAGCACGAACGCGGTCACGCCGTTCGTTCTCGTTTGTCGCGGCAGCCGCGATGCTCGTCATGTGTCGGGCTGCATTCGCGCAAGAACCGAAAAAAGATTCGGACGTAGACGATTCTGATCTCGTCGCGCCGGCGCGCACGTTGCCCATTACTGCGCGTCCCATTCCGCTTTCGATCGTGCCGCGCACCGGTGGCGGACGTCCGCTCGCATGGAATCCGGAATGGCGACGCGCCGGCGCGGCCGACTTGATCGTGACGGCAACCGCCGGGGCCGTGGCTTTGGGCGCGGCGATCGTGAAGCCGTTGCCGCCGATCATCCACGGCCCGCTGCTCTTCGACGACGCGGTTCGCAATACGCTGCGCTTGCAGAGCGTCGACACACGCGGTTGGGCAGGCGACGTCTCGGATGTCTTCTTGTCGCTCTCCATGAGCGGGCCATTCTTGATCGATTCGATGACGACCGCGTGGTGGTACCGCGGGAGCAAAGACGTCGCGCAGCAGATGGCCGTCACCGACATGGAGACGCTCGCCATCACTGCCGCGGTGCAAGGCGTCACATCCGACCTCATCGGACGAGCGCGTCCTTATACGAGAATTTGCGGCACTCCAGACCTTCCTGCGGACTCACTCGAGTGCCAGACCTTCAGTCAAAATCGCAGCTTCTTCAGCGGTCATACGTCGCTGTCGTTCGCGAGCGCGAGCCTCGTCTGTCAGCACCACCTGGGCGAAATGCATCTGTTCCAGAATGGCGCGGCAGACACGCTGGCTTGCATCAGCTCGATGTTGACCGCGGGCACGACCGGCACGTTTCGGATTTTGTCCGACAACCACTACACGACCGATGTCCTTACTGGCGCAGTCATCGGCACCACGCTCGGTTTCGCGTTGCCTTGGATTCTTCATTTCAAGCCGCACACGACGAGCACGTTCACGCGGCAAACCGGCATGACTCTGCAGTTCGTTCCGACCGGTTTCGGTGCCGCTGCCGTCGGGGTGTTTTGATGAAACGCGTACGCCTCATTTCGACGTGCGTCGCGTGCGCGTGTTTCGTATTCGCGTTTCGTGCGAGCGCGCAAACTTCGTCGGCGAACGACGCGATCGAAACGTTGCCCGTTCCGGCACCACCGCCGTGGCCATCGTCATCACCAAAAATTCTCGCGCGGCCTACAACCACAACGGCTCCGACATCGACGTCGAGACGCCCGATCGTAAATCCCCCTATTTCTGGCCGAGAAACGCGATCGCCCACGGGATCGCCCGGCGCGGAGAGTCAGGAAGTCGACAGCGACGAATCGAGCAACAGCTATTGGCATCGCGGCCACGCACGGAAATTTTTCGCGACCGCCGTCGACCTTGGCTACTTGTACTTCAGGCCACGCGTGTCGGTCGGTTACGGAAAACCGTTTTGGCGATGGATCGGCATCGACGCGAATCCTGCGGTCAGCAACAAATATCTCGCCGGCTATGCGGGCCTTCGTCTCGCATTGCCGATCGTAGAATTGCGCGCGGGCGCCCGCTACACGCGCGATTGGGCGCAATCGGTTCTCGCACCGCAAAACGGTTACGATCGACTCGAGTTCGAATCGCAAACGCTGGGCCTCGCGAGCTACACGAACCTCGAAGCCGAGGCGACCGGCGGTTTTCCGTTGGGGCCCGGTAGCATTCTCGCGATCGCGAGCGGCACCTATATGACGAGCGTCCCTTCCGGCGTTTATGTCTACGACGACACGTTGCGCGTCATCACCAATCCTCCTTGGATCTGGCGAGGCCGACTCGGTTACGCGGTTCGTCTCGGCGTCGAAGGAAAAGTCAGCCTCGCGGTCGTCGGCGATCTTCTCGGCATGCCGAAACGCGACGCACTGGTCTTGCGCGTTGGCCTGGTCGGGAGCGCGGCGCTGAGTGATCACATCGAAGTGATCGGCTCGCTCATTCCTCCGATCGCGAGCCCCGACACGCTCGGAGTTGCGCAAGGTGATTTCGCGCAGCTCGGAATTCGTTATCGCTGGGCCACGGGCTCGCCGCCCGACGTTCGCGAGCCCACACCATTGCCCGATTTTTAAAGCCTCAATCGACGCGGGCGGTCTAGCGTTTCGCGCAATCCGGCGACGTCGGTGTGTCGGCGTTGACGTAGGCGGTGTTGTTCGCGTCGATGTACAAGACGCGCGCCTGCCAAGTTCCGCAGTCGAGAAAGTTCGATGCAGGAGGCTCGACCTTGCTGATCACACAACCAGCATCGATGAGCTTCTTGGTTTGTGCGGCGACGAGCTTCGCGCCTTCGTCGCTGCTCGCAACCGTTTGATGAAGACTGACGCCGCGCACGATTCCGGCGCGCGGAAATCGCGAACGCAATCCATCGTCGTTGATGATCTCGCCGTCGCTCAGCGCGACGCCGGGCCGAACGAAGCGCGCGGCAAATGTCACGCGCGGCGGTTTTTCTCCCGCACCGACGTACTGACAACCCCACACCGACAGGTCGGCGCAGAAATCGACGGGCAGCGGCTTCGCACATTCGAAGTGTGCCTTGTCGTAATTCTGGCCGATTGCACAAAGCGCCGAGAGCGGCTCGCTCGTGAAATTGACTGTTTTGCAAAACGGCAGCGTCGACGGCGAACCAGACGTCGGCTTCGCACTATTGATCGGAGCGGCGCTCACAGATGCGGACGGTGCTGCGCTCGGTGCTGCGCTGACCGAGGGTGCGCTCGACGCGATCGCCGCATTTGCGCTGTCCGATGACGACGACGACGTGCACGCGCAGGGCAGCAACAACAACAAGAAGAAGAGCTGACGTTTCATTTTTTGATCACTCGCTGGCGGTGGGTGGATAAAAACGAAGTCCTGCAATGAGCGCGCGTGCGTCGGTCTCGCGTTCGGGTGGAGCCGACTGCGGCCACACCGCGACGAGGACGAATGCAAGACCCCGACGAATGAAGAGACGCAGCACCGCTTTCGATTTCACGGGACCTGCGCTTCCGTTCGTCGAATAAACATCCGTGAGCTCGGACCCTGCAACGCCATCCACCGAAATGTCGTTAGGCCCACCAACTACCGCAAATTGAGCCAGATTCTCACTCATGACCGTTTTTTGCTCGGCAATGAGCTCCGCCGCCGTCGCGTCGATCGGAACTGTCGCAACCGTCAGCGTGAGCGTGAGGCCGTCACCCGGGCTGGTCGTTTCTTTCGAAAGCGTGAGCAGCGGTAAACCCTTTTTGTCGGACGCACGTTGCTCGAGCGATGCCGTGAGTCGCGGATTTGCGGACGCACGAATGCGCGACGCGAGCTCGTCGTCACCAACGACTCGAAAACCGGAAGGCACGTCCAGGCTCACACCGAGATCGTCGAAGTGAACGACTGACGAGGTCGTCGGCGCGGCACCATCTGGAGGAATCGTCGTCGAGGCCGATGCGGAAGGTGCAGGCGAGGGTGACGTTGCAAGGGGCGCAGAACCTCCACACGCAAAAGCCGCCAACGAGATGAGAGCCAAGCCAATTGCACGCGTCATGTGCGCTGGAGACTAGCGCGACTCGGCGCCGTCGAGCTGACGTTACGACGCTGAAACGCGGGCCGCGCCCATCGCGCGAATTCGGCTTATTTTATCGGCAAACAGTGACCAGTCGTCCGCTTGCGCGATGGCGCTCCAGATCGATTCGATCTCGTCGATGAGCAACGTGCAGGGCTCATCGGCAGAGTAGTACGGAGAAATTTCCTGAGTGACCGGCGCGTAGAGCTCGAGCAATTTTTCGATCGCAGCCCATTCTTCGCCGACGTAGAAGTGATTCGTTTTGCCGGCGCGCCGTTTCTCAGAGCGCAAAGCGCCGCCATACAGATCGAAGAAGAATTGGTCGTAGCCGATCCGACTGCCGCTCAAGAAGGTGTAGACCGCCTCCATGAGCGCAGAGTCCATCACGCCGTTGGATTTCAAACCGAGCCGATCCAAAAGGCGCACGTTGATCTCTTGATCGAGCACGGCTTCGAAGTCGCGTAAAATAGGCGCGATCGCGAGGTCGGGCGCGATCGGCCGCAGAGACTCAGCGAGCCGCGCGACGTTGCGGAACATGGCGCCGGGTTGCTGCCCGAACGCGTAGAGGCCGGTCTCGTCGAAGTACGCCGCGACGAACGTGAGATCGTAGGTCGGCAAAAATCGATACGGGCCGTAGTCGAAGCTCTCGCCCGTAATGACCATGTTGTCCGAATTGAGAACGCCGTGGACGAATCCCGAAACCATGAAGCTCGCCGCGAGCTTTGCGGTGCGCTGCGTGACCTGCGCCAAAAAATCGTGCGCCGGATTTCTCCCCGAGGGCGGGGTTCCCTTCGGTCCTGAATGCGCGAGCTCTGGAAAATAATTTTCGATCGAATAGCGCAAAAGCTTTTCGAGCCGCTCTGCGTCTCGCGCGTATGAAAGCCTTTGAAATGAGCCAAATCGTACGTGCGAGTGACTCAGACGCACGAGCACCGACGAACGCGTTGGCGACGGCTCGTCACCGCGCATCAACTTCTCTCCGGTCTCGAAAAGCGAAAATGTCTTCGACGTATTCACGCCGAGCGCTTCCAGCATTTCGGTTGCGAGCACCTCGCGAACGCCACCCTTCAGCGTGAGCTTGCCATCACCGCCACGTGACCACGGCGTGCGACCGCTCCCCTTCGTTCCCAAATCGAGAAGACGCGAATCTTTTCCTTCACCTTCCCGCAGCTGCGCAAACAAAAATCCGCGACCGTCTCCGAGCTGCGGGTTGTACACGTCGAATTGGTGCCCGTGATAGCGCAGCGCTAGCGGCTTCTCGAGATTGCCGGGCAGCGGATCGAACCGCGCAAAATGCGCTTTCCACTCGTCTGCAGAGAGCTCGCCGAGACCGACTTTTTCGGCCCAACGCTGATTTCGAAAACGCAATTCGTGCTTCGGAAACGCGGCGGGTTTCACCTCGTCGTAGAAACCCTCACCCAAATTCGTGATGCGCGCGTCGGGATAATAATTCAACGCTGCTCAGGTTCCGCCGTCGACGTCGTGACAATTCCAATGCGCAGGATGCCCGGCCTCGTCCTCCACGTCGCACGTGCAGTAACCGCGTGACGAACAATCTTCGCCGCGAAAATACGCCTGACAACCTGCCGCGAAGCTCGCGTCTTGCGGAAGCGCGGCGCCGTTTCCAGTGACGCCGCTCTGTCCGGAGCACGTCGCGTTGCTCGGCGGCGCTGTGTCGCATGAAATGCTCGGAACCTCACTGCAGCCAGGATCACCTGAGTCTTGCGCGTCGTAGAAGCGAAGCTTCACGGGGTTGCAGGCGATGAGAATCACCGCAGAAAGAAGCAGACCGGCGAGCGCCGCGCGCGCGATCCTCATTGCCGAGACCTACCGCGACCACGGGCGCGACACCAGGTTTTGGTCGCATGCTCGTTCGTAAATGCGCTTCAATGTGCGTCGGCGTCCGCACCGGCGTCGGACGGGCAGAGACCGTCGGGAACGTCGTTGCTCACGGCCGGAACGCTGCGCAAGTAGGCGATGAGATCGGAGACTCCGCCGTCACCGATGGTCGCCTCGAATTTCGGCATCACGCAGAGCGCGACGCCTTGATTGTCGATCCCGAAAAGGACCGCTTGGGCGATCTGTTCGTCGCTCCAGCAGCCGATACCCGTGGCGAGGTCGGGCGTGATGTTTCGTGGATACTGACCGCTCACCGGCGTGCTGGCATTTCCCGACAAATTTCCGGTGTGACATCCGGTGCAGGCATGTGCGGCCACGATCATCGAACCGGCATCGATCGCATCCGACCCGTAAATTGCTGCGTCCGGTGCCGCCAAACAGAGGACCGCAGCGTCGCTTGCATCGCCGGCGTCGGCACCCGAATCCTTGTGGGCTCCGGAATCGACGTTCGTGATGATGCTCGAATCGATGTTGAGACCGGCGTCCTGCGTGGACGCGTCGTCCGTGTTTCCGGATGTCGAGGTGTCGTCGCCGCCACAAGCGATTACCACGGAGCCCGCGGCGCCAACGAGCGCGAAGGAAAGCACCAACCAACGACGACGTGAAACGCGTGAGCTCATCCGTCGAGGCTAATTCGACTCGGCTCTTAACTCAATATCGCGCTGAGCTCATACGCGCGCGCTGCGGGAGCGGCGGCGGAACGCGGCGATGCGAGATCGGAACGAAGACCTTCGGCGTCGGACGATCGAACACCGCGTAATCGCTGCGTTGGGTTGCCGGTGCTTTCGAGGCTGGCGTTGCTGCGTACATCAAATCTTGCGGGCGGTATTTCACCGTCGCGACCTCGTCCTCGTACGGATTTCCCGTTTCGGAGATCGGCGTGCGAGCCGTCGGTCGTTGATGAACTCCGCTTCCGCGGCTCGTCTTCGCTTCGAAGCGAAGCAGCGGGCCGCTGCGCAAGAGCGACACGCGACCACTTTCGTCCACCGCCGCGAAAATCAGCGGCGATCCAATCTTAGGGAGCTCGACCAATCCGCCGGCTGCATCCATGTCGATCGACGCAACGTACTGCGCGCCGACACAACGATCTGCCGCTTCGCGCCCGCGCCACATCTCGCCGGTGCCTTCGCGCGACGGCGATGGCGCAACCCAAAGGCAATTGCCCTTGGCGTCCAACATGAACGTCGCCGATTCGGTATAGGCCGCGTATGCGATTTCCATGGTCGACCTAGGAGTTTGCAAGGTACGGGCCGGTGCACCAATGTAGGACACCGCTTGAAACGGCATGTTTTTAGCCCTTTCTGTGACGGGTTTTGCCCCCGAGCTGGTTTTTCCCGGATCCACGGCTGGATCGCGCTCGGCGCTCTTGGCTCGGAAGTCGGTCACTTTTGCTGGGCCCGTCCTCTGCCGAAACGTTGCGATACGGTGCCTGCGTTTCAGTGTGACTCGCGAGCAAAATGGCTGCGCCATCTTCGACGGAAGGCCGAATACTCGTAAGCCCTTCCGCCTTCGCGAAGCCGCCGAGATCGCCGCGATGTTCCTCCATGTGCGCGCTGAATCGCGCCCACAAATCGCGCGCGTCTTTTTCCGGAAGAAGCTCGCCGTCCATTCGCGCGAGCAGCGGGCGGTCACTCATGTTCGGCGCTCACGACAGATCGCCTTCGATCTCTTTGGCGTGAACGGTGACATCCACGTCGCGATAGATTTTTTTCACGTTGCCGTCTGCGCCGATCACGAACGACTGCCGCGCGTCGTAACCCATGTGCACCGGCACGCCGAATTTCGCCGCGAGCTCACCCTTCGGATCGCTCACCAGCAAAAACGGCAATTTGTGATTCGCTGAAAACGCGCGATGCGATTCGTCGGTGTCTGCAGAAATGCCGATGAGCACGACGCCCTTCGTGTGGAGCGCATCCCACGCGTCGCGGAACGAGCACGCCTCTTTGGTGCAGCCGGGAGTTTCGTCTTTCGGGTAAAAATAAACGACGACTGGCTTTCCCTTCAGCGCCGCGAGATGAATCGCGGTTCCATCTTGAGCAGTCGCCGAAAAATCGGGCGGCGGTTTTCCAACTTGCACGTCACTGTTTGCGACTGCAGCTGCCGCCGTGGGATCTGCGCTAGTCACCGCGGGCGCCGAGGACGACGTCGCTGGCGTGCCTGACGAAAGGCCCGCGGCCGCGCTCGCGATCGGCGCCGGGGGATCGGCTTTGTTGCAACCACCGAGCGTCGCGTACGACAGAAAGAGGATCGACGAAACAGCGATTTTCAACGGTGTTTGGCGCATGCGGCGGTGAGCATACGACGCGAGCGTGCAGCGGTTTCTCATTTTAGAAAAATTCCCCGAGGGCGGGCTCCCTTCGGTCTCAGACGATGCCGAATTCTTTGAGCCGCCGATAAAAGGTTCGGCGCGGCAAGCCGATCATCTTCGCTGCCTTCACGCGGTTCCAGTTGCTCGCGGCAAGGGCGGCGAGAATGCGTTCGCGCTCGGCGTCTTTGAATTCGGCACGGCTGCGTGCGGACGCGCCACCTTTGACGGGAGCTTCACTCATCATGCGCGGAGGTGGAGCAATGGAAGCGCGCACGGCGCCGGGTAGCTCGAAGTCGTCGATGGTGAGCTCATTCCCTTCGCTCATGAGCCATGCATTCAAGAGCACGTGCTCGAGCTGACGAACGTTGCCCGGCCAGTCGAACGACGTGAGCGTGCGCACGGCGTCACGCGCGACGGATTTCCGCTCGCGTCGATATCGAGCCGAGAACAAGCCCAAAAAGTGATCTATGAGCGAAGGCAAATCATCCAAGCGCGCGCGGAGCGGCGGCACGGGAAGCTCGATCACGTGCAGTCGATAAAAGAGATCTTCGCGGAACGTCCCCTCTTCCACCATCTTTTGCAGATCGCGGTTCGTTGCCGCGACCACGCGCACGTCGACCGGCTCTTCTTTCGCTGCACCGACCGGACGCACGCAGCGCTCTTGCAGCACGCGCAAAAGTGCCGCCTGCATTTTCATCGGAAGCTCGCCCACCTCGTCGAGCAAGAGTGTTCCGCCGTCGGCTTCTCGAAAGAGCCCGTTGCGATCTTTGTCGGCGCCCGTGAACGCGCCGCGAACATTTCCGAAGAGCTCGCTCTCCAAAAGATTTTCCGGAATGGCGCCACAATTCACGCCTAAAAATGCCTTTTTTGCACGCGGCCCGGACGCATGCACGGCGCGCGCGACGACCTCTTTGCCGACTCCGCTTTCGCCGGAAATCAAAACGGGAACGTCGGTGTCTTTGATGCGATCGATGACCGCATACAATTTTCGCATTGCCGCGCTGGTGCCGACCAAACCTGCATAACCGAAATGCGATCGGAGCTCGGCGCGCACCTGTTTCAAGTCGCGGCGAACTGCGACGAGTTGCTCGGTGCGACGACCGAGTAGCTCTTCGAGCTTGTCGCGGGCGGCTTCGAGCTCGACGTTTGCGCGCGCGAGCTCCTCGGCGCGGCTGCGATTTTCTGCGATGAGACGAGCGCTGTCGATCGCGATGGCGGCTTGATCGGCGAACGCTGCGAGGGTGGGAATTTCTTCGGCGAAAAGCGCGCCCGACGTACCGCGTGTTTCGACATAGAGAGCGCCGATGACGGGTGCGACAGGATCTGCGCTGCGGATCGGCACGCACGCGATCGCTTGGATCATCAAGTTGTGAACGCTCGCGGCTTGCTTCAGACGTTCGTCGCTGCGTGCGCTGTCGGTGATGACGGGCTCGCCGGTTTGCAAAACTTTCGCGGCGACAGATTGTGAAAATTGCGCGTGAGCTTCGCTCGCGAGCTCGCCGGACCTGTCGCGAGCCGCGTGTGCTTCCAATTTGCCGTCCGCTTTGGCCAGCAAAATAAAGCCTCTTTCAGCGGCGGTGAGCGCGATTGCGTGATCGGTCACGCGCGTGAGCAAGCGATCCAAATCTCGTTCGCTGGCGAGCTCGCGCGTGATTTCGAAGATGCGCACGAGCCGATCTTCTGCGGGCATGGGCGCGCCGATGGTGGTCGTTTTTCCGCGAAGGTTGCTCGACATGCGGGTGCGCGCGACGGTGTTGGGCGTACCGACGAATGCATGCGTTGCGACGTGTGCCTGGCGCAGCGCGCGGCGTCGCGGGTCGTTCCAAAAAACTTCACGGAGATCGCGCGGGAGCTTCGCGGCCGTCTCCTCCAAAATCGCGAGGGCTGCTTCAACGTCGCGACGCGCGAGCGCGCTTGCACCTTGCGCGGCCAGCAGACGCGCACGCGTCTCGAGCGTGAGCCACGACCATTCACGACGACCCGCTTTTTCAGCCAGTTCCAGCGATCGATCGAGTGCCGCACGTGCGAGCGATTCTTTACCTTCGATTGCGGCGACCGATCCGCGGACCAATTCAGCGAGCGCTTCGTTCTCGCCGAGCGCGACGCCCTCGATGTGCGATTCGACCTCAGCGAGAGATTTCGCGAGATCGACCGAAGACGTTTTCGCTCCTCGTGACAAAGCCAAAATGCGTTCGAGTCGGGCTTCTACGGCGTCGAGCGGACGATTCTGCGCGTCCCATTTGCGCGCGGACTCCTCGAAGAGCTCGGCGCCGCGCGTGGAGTCACCGGCACGAACCGTGAGCTCGGCTTCGAGACCGAGCAACGTCGCGGCTTGGATCGGCGAAAGATTGGCGCGACCTTCGGCGAGCGAATCCACCGACGCACGTGCGCGCGCATAGCGACCCAAGTACAGATCGAGATTCGCGAGATTGAGCAATGCGCCTCGAACGGCGAGCGTCGAGCCCGCGCGGCGAGCCATGTCGACCGCCGCTTCGAGGTGCGTGAGCGCAAGCGCGAGGTCACCTTCTGCACGCGCCAAACCTGCTAAATTCAGCCTCGTCAGTGCCACCGTCGTCGCGTCGCGTGCGTCTTCGGCGGCGGCGAGCGAGGCTTCGTACGCTTCACGCGCTTCGCTATTTCTTCCGGCGCGTTGAATGACGATCGCAACTGACCCGCGCACGACGGCTTCGACGCGACGATCTTTCGAGCGCAGCGCCATCTCGAGCGCATGCGCCAACGTTGCCTCGGCTTCGTTTTCGCGGCCCGTCCATGCGAGTGAGAGTCCGTGCACCGCCAATGCGTCGGCAGAAAATGCGTCGTCTCCGCCGGCCGCGACGCGCGTCGCAAATTGCGAAGCATGCGCGTAGTCGCCGTGACGCAAATGCGTTCGCGCCATCGTGAGAAGCCACGCGCGTTCGTTCGCCGTTCCGGTCGCTTCTTTTTCCACGGCGTCGAGCTGCGTCTTCGCCTCGCGTGAATCACCTACGCCGAGCGCCATGCGTGCGCGCGCGATTGCAGTGCGAACGCGAATGTCGGGTTTCGTGGAAGCAGCGAGTGAAGAGAGCGCGGCTTCTGCGTCGGCGATGCGACCCATGTCGAGCGCGCGTTCGGCGAGCGAAAGGTGGTCGTCGCGTTTGGTCGAAGGCGCAGGTGGGACCGACGCCATTTCTTTTTGTGCCAACGCTTGGTCGATGTCCTCGCGCGCGAGGATCGCTTTGCCCGCAAGCAAGCGGACGATCGCGCGGAGCTTGCCGGGTCGGCCGCCCGCCTCATGCACGACGTGTGAAACGAGCGCCTTCGGAAGCGATGGCATCGCGCGCGAAACGAGATCCTCGGCTGCGGCAGCGTCTAGCGCCGGGATCGCAAATACCCTGCATTTTCCCGAGCAGAATTGTGCCGCCTCAGCGCGCGGGGCAACGATAACGAGACGCGCACCATCTTCGGACGCACGCGAAATCGCAACGCGCGATGCGTCGTCCAAACGATCCGCGTCGTCGACGATCGCGATCAATCCTTCGGGGGGTGGCGACGGGAGCTCCATCTCGAGCACCTGGCGCGTCGTCAAAATGGAGCCTTTGAGCAGCGGCTCGATCAAAACGACATTGCGACCTTCGACACCGAGCGACCACGCGAGACGACGCGCCAATGTCGTTCGACCGGCCCGCGATGCGCCTTCGATCGCGAGACCTTCACCTGCAGCGAGCGTCGCGACCTCTTTGCGCAGTTGCTCCGCCGTTTTTTCGACGCCGACGACCGGCCACGCGGACTCGATCGCAAACTCGCGCGACGTGAGACCGGCCGCATGACGAAGCTCGCTCGCAAATTCGTCGACGCTCGGATGACGGTCGGTGGGCTCTTCGGAGGTCGCGCGCTCGGCGATCTCTTGAAATGCGAATTTCGTCTTTTTCGGGAGTGATTCGCCGCGACGATCGAGTGCGTCGGCGAGCGTTGCACCGAGCGCATACACCTCCGCGCGCACGGTGAGCTTCGCGCCTTGAAAGAGCTCGGGAGCCGCGTATTTCGGCGTCAATCCTTTCGGGATCGATCCGCCTTCGCGCCACGGAGCCGCGAGCCCGAGATCGACGAGCGTTGCCGCGCCGCCCGGTCCGACGATCACGTTTGCGGGTTTCACGTCACCGTGAAGAAGACCGGCGCGATGCAAAACGGTGAGCTGCTCGCTCGCGCGGGCCAGCGGCGCAACCCAATCCCCATATGCAACGTCGTCGAGAACTTCTTCGAGGCTATGACCTTCGACGAGCTCGCGAAGCATGTAGCGCCTGGTCCCCGGCGGTGTTCCAGGCGACGTCGTCGAGCCAGTTCCTTTCGACGTGCTTCCGTTGGCGGCGATCGTCCCGAAGCCGATCACGCGCGGAACGCCGAGCCCCTCCAAACCGGAAAGCGCCATCGCCTCACGAACGAGCGCCATCACCTCGCCGTCGCCTGCACCCTCGGCGAGCACTTTCAGCGCGAGCATTTTTCCGTTCGCGCGATCACGAACGGCCCAAACCTCTCCGCTGCCACCTTGGCCGAGAAGCCATTTTGCTTCGTAGCGCGGCGGGAGCGCAATCATCGAAAGGTGATGTTACTTCGGATTGTCGTGTGGCGTAGGTGCGGTTTTCTTGTCGAGCAAGCGCTCGAGACCGTAGTCGCCGGAGAGCCCAAACCAAAATCCGGTGAGCGAAAATCCGATGCCGAGTCGCGCTTCCATTTCTTTGATCGGCTTGAAACGCAGGCCAAACTCGGGGAACCGGATCTCCGGAAAAATGTTGGGGATCGATCCGCCGCCCGACCAAAACGGCTCGGTGTAGTGATTGATTTTGGCGAAGCTGGCGTTTTGGTGATCCGTCGTTTTGCAACCTTGCTGGGTGTTGCCGGTGAGACACGGCGAAAATCGCGCGCCGCTCGAAGCGGAGAGCGAGCCGTTCGGATCCGAATAAACCCAGCTCGTTTCGAGTGAGCCGAAGAGCACGCCGAGACCGAAGCCAGCGCCGAACTCGAAGTCGACGTTCTTGTGGATCTTCCAGGACCAAAGGAGCTCGGCGGACGCGTAGATCGCTTTCAAGCTGGAGTTCACGTTCGACCAGTTGCCGGCGAAATTCGCGTCTTTCCCTTTTTGCAAATAGAGGATGTCGCCGGTGCCGTACTCCGAATACGTGAGCGCGGGGATGAACGAAAAATTGTCTTTGCGAATGTCGAGCTCGGCGCCCACCGAGTTCGAGTAAATCGTTTTGCCTTCGTCGACGAAGAGGCTCGTCATGAATTGCGGGACGACGTCACCGCGATAGTGAAGGCCCACGAAATAGTATGTTTTGCCGGGTTTTTCGGCGACGTCTGTTTCGTCGAACTCTTCTTTCGGCGGCTCGACGGTTTCTTTGGGCTTTCCAGCTCCGGTGGCGTTCGGATCCGGTTTCGCGGCGGCGTCAACCGACGCGCCCGCCGTCGCCGTGTCGCTCTTTTCTTGAGCGGCAGCGTCGAACGCGAAGAATGAAACAGCGAGACTCGAGGCGGCAAACATAGCGACCACGGGGAGAGCTCTCATGGATTTCGAGCGCGATGCTACACTGGTCTTGGGGGAATTCGAGCGAAGAGATCCGAATTGATTCTCCACCAGCGAGCAGTGCGGCAGGCGGTCGACCGCGACGATCACGACGACTTCTTGAAGGAGGTCATCGTCACGACCAGTCCCGTGCCGCTGGCGATGGTCCGAAAGCGTTTGGCGTCGCTCGAACAGACGC
>JBDTFL010000504.1:0-4282 GCA_039937955.1 Polyangiaceae bacterium
GAGATAAACATTCGACGGCATCGGAAAGCCGCAGTGCTCAGGCACGAGTGAATCGCAGTCTTGTCCAGCCAAAAGAAATGGGCCGCTCGTCGGGATCGTGGGCGATTGCGAGTCGTCGCACGCCGCAGCGAGCAGGACGACGAACGCAAAACCCGCTGCGCGAAGCCTCATCGGCGCATTATGCCGGTGATCGTTGGCGCGCCCTACCGTTGTCGTCCTCGCTCGCACTTTCTCCGCCAAAAAAATTTTCGAGCGACAAAAGCCGAGCAACGCGCAGGCGTCTAGGAGCCGAGCTACGCGCAAGCGTGGAGAGGCAGCAGAAAGTGGAGTCAGCCATAGGATCTGATTGAGAGATTGGTATGCTGTGAATTCGCCGTTTGGCTCGGCGAAGCCATGGCGATCCTCTCCAACGGGGCGATTCGATGGGTATCTTCACGCGGCTCTTCACTCCAGGCGCGATGCCTTCCGTGCAAGCGGAAGGGGAGAACATGACGCCTCAGGAGCCGACAGACAAAGAGAAGAAAGTTCCGACCCCCGCGCCATCCGGCGTGCGGCCAAACTCGGGCTCTGCCCCTGCCAGTATTGGTCCTGGAGAAAAAAGTGGGCTGCCTCTTCCGAAGCCGCCTCCGCAATTCACGCAGAGCAAGCTGACGCCGCCACCGACCCACGCAGTAAAAGGGTCGCCGAAATCCGAAGCGAAGCCGGAAAAGCTCGATTCGAAAGCCGAAGCACCGACGTCGAGGACCGATCTGATTTCGAAGCTCAATTCAGCCACAAAACAAGGTCCGCCGTCAAAACCGCCGTCACGTCGTCGAAGCTCCAAACCTCCTAAAAAATCCGTTCGCCCGCCCGTGCCCGATCCGCTCGATACGACCCCTGCCCTCACGTTGCTCGACGACGCTTCTTCCATCGCGGCGACATTCGAGAGCCTGCTCGGTGATCTCGACGAGCACTTCGGCAACATCGTCGAAAACGAATTTCAGCAGGCGCGTCCTGGTCAGGATCACACCGCGACTGATCTCGGTGAGGTGCGCGCGCTCTTCGCGGAGCTCGCAGCGCATCACATGCGAAGCGTTCGCGATTTCATGATCGACGTGAAATGGGGTGAGGCCACGCAGGATTGGCTTCCGGTGTGTGAGCCCGCGGTGCGCAGCCTTCATCGCGCCGCAGATCGGCTCGAGATCGCGGAGCTGACGGCCGCGTTGCAACATTTTGCCGACTCGCTCGCCGACGCGAACAAGCCCGAAGCCGCAGATGGAAAAACACTGACCAGCGAAACGCGCGACAAGCTGCTCGCCGCGTACGACAAAATGATCGAGCTGATGCCGCAAGCATTCGCGCTCGAGATGGATCGCTCACAGCGCGAGGCGGTCATTTTGCAGTCGCTCTTGCTGCAAATTCCCGACGTACGCAAAGTTACGATCGACAAGCTTTACGCGGCAAATCTCACGTCTTTGGACGTCATGTTCATCGCGAGCGTCGACGAAATCGTGCAGACGACGGGCATCGAAAAATGGCTCGCGCAGCGCATCGTCGATCGCTTCCAGGCGTACCGTCACGAGATGAAAGCGGGTGGCATCGACGCCACGCGGTCCGGTGAGCATGACAAGCTCACGCTCTTAGCGGCAGAGCTGAAGAATCAGCACACTGCGTTCGAGGACGCTTCCGCGGCGTGGATGGGCGACGCTGCCGCACGAAGAAAACAAATGAGGCAGGCCCGTCATGCGACGCTGCTTCAGATCAAGGTGCTCCTCGCGCGGCTCGGCGAGGTGGATCGCTTGCAAGCGATCGAACGTTTGCCGTTCGAACAAAAGATCACGGAGCTCGAAAGCTATCTCGAATCCGCACGCGACAAGTACGTACCCCTGTAGTCTGTCCATAAGTCGAAGCTGAGTACCTAAGCTGGACGGCGGCGTAGCTCGAGCTGCCGAATTCAACCGCGAAGGACCGAGAAAGAACGCGATGCCCGATTTCACACCGGAAATCATCCTCAGCAAGATCAAGCGCGGAGAAAAAGTCGACCGCGCCGACTTGCGAGGGATCAACTTGGCGAAAGCTGCGCTCGAAGGCGCAAGCTTCAGACGATGCGACTTCGAAGGTGCCAACCTCGAGGGGACGAAGCTCGCGCGCGCGAATCTGAAAAGCGCGAATTTACGTGAGGCCTTTCTCACGGGGGCCGATCTACGCGAGGTGAATCTCGACAACGCCGATCTGGAAGGCGCAAATCTCGAACGCGCGATTTTGACCGGCGCGAATTTGAGCCGCGCGAATTTGGAAGGCGCGAATTTGCTGGGAGCGAATTTGGTGGGCGCGCGTTTGTCGCACGCTCAGCTCGATCTCGCGAATCTCGGCGGCGCTGATTTAACGGGTGCCCAGCTCACGCATGCCGATCTCGTCGAAACGTATTTGGGCGGCGCGAAGCTCGAAAAAGCCGACCTCACGAATGCGAACGTCTCTTCCTCCAACATCGAAGAGGCGAATTTCACCGACGCGATTTTGCAGGACACGCGTTTCTGTGAAGCTCAAGGTCGCGGTGTTCGTTTCACGCGCGCGTCACTTTTGCGCGCAGACATGAGCAAAGCGACGCTGACCGACTCGGACTTCACCGGCACCGACGCACGCCGCGTGAATTTTTCGAACACGAAGCTGAGTGGCGCAAAGCTCACCGGCGCGAAGCTGTTCGGCATCTCGCCCACCACCGACGTCCCCGAAAATCTCAAGGTCGAGTGGATCGACATGAGCGTCGAGGGCGACGGATCGAAACGCGTGCTCGCCGCTGACGTCGTGAACGTGCTCATCGGAAAAGGCGCAGCAACCGCAACAGGCGGCGGACCACGCGCAAATGTCCGATATTTCGGCCGCGGCGACGTTCTCCGAAATGCGAGCCTGCAATTCGACGAGGGTGCGTGCGTCGAGATCGAGAGCCTCTTCGAGCACTGCACGATCGCGCTCGGTCAAGGCACCGAGCTCATCGTCGGCACCGAAGGCGTGCTCAGCGGCTGCCAAATCACCGGCGCCGGCAACATCACGATCAACGGAAAATTCATCGAGCGCGACAGCCCGGGGATCACCGGCGCGAGCCAATTGATCGTCAGCGCGGGCGGCTCGCTCGTCGGAGCAGTTCAACAAGCAGCTGAATGGACGCGCTTCGCGTTCGAGCCCGGTTGCACATTGAGAATGAAGATTATGCAGTCCAAGTCCGAGAGGAGCGGGAGGCCGCAATGAGTGAGTCGAAGGTAGTGGCAATGGCATCGGGTGCAGGGCCTCAAGGTTCCATCGGCGGTGGAGGCGCGGCGGCGGCTTCTCAGAAGCAGACGCTCGTCGAAGAAGGGACGAAATTCAAAGGGTCGCTCTCGTCGAGCTGCCCGATCGTCGTGCGTGGTCGCATCGAAGGTGATGTCGAGGCGCCGTCGCTCACGGTCAGCGGATCAGGAGCGGTTCACGGAAAAGTAAAAGTCGGCGAGATGCGCTCACAAGGCGAGCTCGCAGGCGAATTCGACGCCGACATCGTGCAGCTGTCGGGCACCGTGAAGGACAACACCGTCATTCGCGCAAAATCGCTCGAGGTTAAGCTCACGCCGCCGACCGGTAAAATGCAGGTGATTTTCGGTGAGGTGCAGCTCGACGTCGGTGAGCTCAATGCAACGAAGCCCAACGCCGACGACGCGAAAAATGAGGGCGGAAAAAAAAATAAAGGCGGCGGTCGTCCCGACTCGGTAGCTCCGCCCGAGGGTGGCGGCGAATAGCTTTCTCATTCGAAGAGACTCGTCATCACACGCGCTTGCCGAACGATCCTCGGTAAGCGCGTTTTTCATTTCTGTTTCGCACTCCGACCTTGCTCGTGATTGCGGCCCAGGTTGCGCATTGGGTTGATTCAGTGGACTCTCATTAGAGGAGGGTCGCATGCGCCATCTCGCGAAAATTCTGTGCGTGTCGGTGGTTCCGCTTTTGGCGGCGATGCAAGCATGCGGGAGTGACGACTCGGCCGTGAACGTCGGTGATGCATCTACCGGCGACGGCGGAAATTTGTCTCCGGACGGCGCGGTTATCGGCAGCCACAATGATGCAGGCGGTCCGGTCGTTCTTCCGGCGGCTTGCAACGGATCGGTGCTGACGACAGCGGATGCCGTCACGAGTCTCCCGAATCCGCCCGCGCTCACCGTGATGAGCGGTTTCAAATTGGAGATGCTCGCGCAAGTCGGAAGCGCACGCGAGCTGGCGGCGCTCCCCAACGGCGATCTTCTCGTCGCCACCGACGACACGTCGGTCTACTTGGTGCCGA
>JBDTFL010000505.1:0-4971 GCA_039937955.1 Polyangiaceae bacterium
TACGCAACCGACATTTCGCTGGCCGACGATCAGACGCGCACCATCGATCAATCGCTCACGCAGGACAAATCGCGCGGCGTGCTTTTTTGGGCGATCGGCTCCGCGGTCGTTCTCGCCGGCGGCACGCTCGCGGCGATCGCCATCTTCCGGCCGAAAAATGATCAGCCCGTCGTCGGCACCTTCGACCCGGGCCTCACCACGACGCACTTCGGGCGTTGGTAATTCTTCACGCTAAGCTTAGGAGAGGGCTTGATATGAAACGCTGGATATCCTTATTTTTGCCTGGATTTGCGATCGTCGCGTGCTCTGCAGCGCCGGTCACGGAGCTCGTTGCAGGTGTGTCGACGCAAGTGCAAGTTCCGAAAGAGCTGCAGTCGATCGAGGTGAGCGTGAAGGCGGGCGGCCAGACCTCCTACTGCCAACACTTCGACGTCGTGCAGGGCAAAGTGCAATTGCCGCGTACGCTCGGCGTGAACAAAGAGCACGACAACATCCCTGTCAGCATCTCGATCATCGGCTACACGAACGACTCGGCGGACCTCGACGACGCACGCAGCGATTGCCCCGACGACCCGAACGGCAAATCGAGCTTTTCGGATTCGCCGGTCACGCCGAATCCGCGCGTCGTTCGGCGATCAATCCAAACCTACCGCGACCAGCACATTGCGTTCGTTCCCATGCCGCTTCGATTCTCGTGCTTCGACAACTCCTGCAACAGCGGCGGAGTCGATCCCGCTGCCACCACATGCAAAGGCGGCGTCTGCGTCGACGCACACATCGATTCCGCGACGCTGGTCGACTACGGCGACGACTTGGTCTTCGGCAACGCAAACACTTGTTTTTCCGACCTTCTGTGCCTCGCGAGCGCGCAGCCGCCCACGCTCGTCGACGCCACGAATTGCTTGTATTCTGCAATTGGTCCTGCGGTTGCGCCCGGCGACCTCAACGTGCGCGTCATCTACGACGGCTTCGTGAGCGAAACGCTCGACAACGATCGCGACGAAGGATTTTTCATTCCCGACGCCACCAAGCCGAATCAATTTCAATTGGCTGCAGGACTTTGTCACCCGACCGGCGCGAGCGCGCATCACATCATCAGCGTTGCGGCCGCTCAAACGTGTCCGACCAAGAGCGCGCTGCAACCGCTCTGCAACGAAGGCGCGCAGGTTCTGATTCCGGCGCCGAGCGCGGTTTATCTGCTGCTCGATCGCTCGCAGGCAATGGAGCCGTTGCTCACCAGCGCTCAAGGTGTCGGGCAGGTGCTCGATCTTTCGCTGACTGATCCCGGACTCGCAACCACGGAGGTCGGTTTCAAATTCATTCCGGCCATCGCAGGCGTGTGCACGCCAGGAACGTATGCAACCCCCGATTTGGCGTTCGAGGTTGCCACGAAGGCGCAGGCCGACATCGCTACGCGAATCGCCGCACAAGCGACCGGAACATTTCCGAGCTCGGGCCCCCCGTTTCCCGAGGTCCTCGATTCGACTGGAGGCGCGTACAAAGCGCTGAGCGGGAGCGCGCTCGGAGCCACGGCGTTCAATCGTCGTTCCGTGATCATCGTCACCAACAACGACGTCGAAGCTTCGACGGGTTGCGCAGGCTCTGGTCTCAGCAAAGCGTCCGCTGCGGCAGCGCTCACCGACCCAGCCGGTCCGATCCAAACGTACGTGATTCTGCTTCAAAACTCGGGTGATCCGAGTCCTGCTCAAACGTTGCAGAATGCAACTAATTTGGCAATCGCTGGCGGCACGACGATCTTCGACGCCACGGGGAGCGATGCAGGTCCGGTGTCGCTCAACGCGATCAACTCGGTCATCGCCGACCTCTCGAGCTGTCTTTACGAGACGCCCACCAACATCACGCAGAACACGGCGACGCTGACCATCAACAGCCCGCTCGGCAATCAGAACGTTCCATTCAGCGCGGCGTGCTCGTCGTCGAGCACGACGTCCGACGGATGGAACTTCGACGGCGCGCGCATTCGGATCTGCGGCTCCTCATGCGGAACGATCCGGCAAGTGCTCACGAACACGGCGAACGCATCGAACGCCACGCTGCTCGCCGCGCCGCAAGTAGTAGTGACCGCCGCACAACCGAATTGATCCAAAAGCCGAGCTACGCGCAGGCGTCGACTTTCACGGGCCGAACTCGACACCCAAGTACGGACCGACGAAAAATTGTGCGCCGCTCGCCGCGTCGTATGAAAACGTTCTGAGCGGTGTGCCGCCGGTGTTGCTGGCGAGCACCTGATTCTGTGTGGCGACTTGCGTCTCGCCGGCGTTCTCGAAAAGCGTGATAATTCCGCCTGAAAATGCGAAGCCTCCGGACACACGAAAGTGCACGGCGATGTCCGCCACGAGCGCGGGCGACACGTACGACACGGAATCGCTGACCTCTTTGCCGGTGCGATTGGTGCCATCTTGGGAGGTCGCTTTGCGCACCAAGAACATGTCTTTGTAGGCGACGCCTGGTCCGGCGCTGAAGCTGAAACGAAATATTTTGCCGTCGAGCGTTGCGCGCGCACGAATGGCGGCGACACCACCCAAGCGCGGCAAGATGAATTGTTCGATGCGCGGCGGTCCGCCGACGACGGATCCGAGCGAGCTGTTGGCGGTGTAGTTGGCAGACGGCGTGGTCTCGTCGAACTGCGCGGCGAGAAAGATCTCGAGGCCGATCGGATCCCACGAGTATCCGCCGTAACCGAAGATGCCGCCGCCGAGCGGAAGCGGCGTGCTGCAGCTCGACGCGCCGATTTGCGAGCAGCTGGTCTCGAGCGAGTTGCCATTTCCGTTGGGCTCGATGAGCCCCATGACGCCGAGGCCACCGTACACGCCGGAGAATGGGCGATCCGAATCACCCTTGGAATTAGCCTCTTTCGTCGTTCCTGCGGACGCGCGCAACGTGACGGTTTCGGCGATGGTGTCGTGCTCTTGCAGATCGATTTTCTTTTCGAAGGTCTCGTAGCCTTCGCGTTTCACGCGGATTAAATGGGGTCCGACCGGCATCTCGCCCGCGAACGATCCTTCGGCGGCCGGTTTGCCGTCGACGATGATGAAGCCCTGGCCGTCGCTCGTGGTGACCTCGATTCGTCCGGTCGATGCGATCGGCGAAAGCTCGACGGTGGCACTGCTGCCTGCGCTCACGTCGATGCTCTTCGGCGGCGCGTTGGATTTCGAGCTGCGACCCGCGACGGTGTGCGAGCCCGGCGGAAGATCACCCTCCCAAGGAGTGGTGCCGACATCCAAGCCGTCGACGAGCACGCGCAGAGATTCGCCGGCTGGACCCGTCACCGACACATGACCGGTCTTCGCTTTTTTCACGAGCGCGATCTCGACGACCGCGCGACCGCCCGGCGTTACCGTGACCGTCGTGTCGAACGCGGAAAAGCCTTCTTTTTCCGCGTGAACGTGATGCGGCCCGACGTCGCGGCGGATGACTCCGAGCGGTTGACTCGCGTCGATTGTTTTGTCGTCGATGGAAACGGTCGCCTGATTTTCGTTCACGTGAATCGCGATCGTGCCGGTCTTTTGTCCGAGCTCTTTCAGGCGTTCTTCGGCCTTCGTGCGATCGTCTTTCTTCAGAATGTCGGCGTAGTTTTTAAGGACGTCTGTGTAGTCGTCATAGGCCTCTGCTAAATGCCCGAGCGTGTATGCGGCAGAAGCCGCCGCGAGATGCGACTTCGCAGCTGCTGCGTCGGGCGGGGGATTTGCCGCCGATGCGGACGATGCAAGCAGGAGAAGAGCGCACGAGAAACGCGCAATCCGACGGGAGCGACGCACGAAGTCAGGCTACACCACACGCGACATCGCCGGGGCGGGCTTTCGGGGCTATAAACGCGTTTATGAAAAGTGCATTCTTGACGTTCTTGACGCCCGCGCGTCGCTCGGCTTTCGCGATCGCGATTGTCTGTCCGCTCTCGTTTCCGCTTTTCGGATGCAGCAAAATTGCCGGGTGGGCCATCGACAAAGCGATCGGCGACGACGCGGGGCTCGCCGAGGAGGCGCTGGCCGGCGGAAGTAGCAGCGGCCCTGCATCGACGACGAAAGTTTGTGACCTCGTGACCGACGCCGAGATCGAAGCCGCGACCGGCAGAAAGCTCGTCAACAAGGGGGCCTCCGACGACAGCACGTGCGCTTGGGGGGTCAGCGCAAATGGCAAAGAGGATTTGGCGACGGCGGCGACGATCAATCTCCAAATTTTGAACGAGCTGGAGATGAAAATCATCCCGGTGGCCGGCGCGCAAAAGGACATTCCGGGCCTCGGAAACAAAGCCGAGTGGAGCGGCGGCATGGCGCCCAACCTGCGCGTGCACGTCAAAAACGGGAAGGTCTTGAACTTCATGTTCATCGACCCCGGCTTGATGATGAAAAACACCGGCATCACCGAAAAGAAGATCGACAACAACAACAGCGTCGTGAACATGGAGTATCCGGAGCTCGAAAAAGAGGCGATCGCGATCGGAAAAGCCGCGGCCGGCCGTTACTGATTCTCCTTAGCTCGGATGCAGCGCGTTCGCTCGAAGAGCTGCACTGTCCTCAGTTCATCTCAAAGTGATAGACCGCGCTGGCACCGGCCGATCCGTAAGGCGCTTCGATTTCGAACGCGGCTTTGCCGAGCGCGGAGCTGTTCACCACGTTGTACGGCAGCGAGAAGCTGGCCGCGCTCGAACACGTTTGATCGATGGCGAGCGGCGATTTGCTGCTTTTCGTGGGCGTCGCGTTCCAGCTGAATGATCTTCGTCCGGTCATGTCGCCGTCGAGCGCAAGCTCGAGATCCGAGGAGTTGTCGGGGCCCGAGGAGATGACGAGGCCACCCTGAAATGGCACGGCTGAAAACGTGTTGTTGCAGAACGTGAACGAGCCAACGTCGCTGACTTTGGTGAGCGTGTACGTTCCATTTTGGATCTGTCCGCCGTTCAAGAATGGAGGGATTGCGGCGCAGTCGCTCTTGATCGACGTGCCCATGTCCGTG
>JBDTFL010000506.1:0-4591 GCA_039937955.1 Polyangiaceae bacterium
AAGTCGGCGCTGCGCTCGCGCGTGAAGTCAAAAAGCGCGGCGGGCCAGTAAGGTTGTATTCTGCACGCAAATTCAAGCCTAAAACCAAGCTCGTTTGCGATCTTTTGATCCTTGCGGTTCGCGACCGCGATCTCGGCGCACTGGCCGAGCAGATCGCCGCGAATCGGAGCATCACGAAAAAAACGGCGTGCGTTCACGTAGCCGGCGCGCTCACCGCGGAGGCTATTGCACCGCTTCGTGCAGTGTCAGCCGGCGTCGCGCAAATGCATCCGATGATCTCGTTTGCATCAATCCAAAAACCGCCGTGCTTGGACGGCGGACACGTGCACGTTCGAGGGGACAAGGTCGCGGAAGCGCGCGCGAAAAAATTCGCGAAGGCGCTCGGAATGACCCCTCGCACATTTCGAAATCTCGACACGGTCGGCTATCACGCAGCGGCGGGGCTCGTCGCAAACGGAGCCGCCGCGCTCGCCGCAGTTGGCGCGCGCGTGCTCGAAAAAGCGGGCGTTCCCGCGAGAATCGCGCCGCTCATGCTCGGGCCGTTGCTCGCGAGCGTCGCCGACAACGTCATCGCTCTTGGATTTCCGAATGCGCTGACGGGCCCCATTCGCCGCGGCGATCCCAGTGCCGTCGCCAAACACCTCGCGCTGTTGCAGGAGCGCGTGCCCGACGCTGTTCCGCTTTTCATCGCCGCCGGCCTCGCGCAAATTCCGCTCGCGCGTGCGCTTAACGAAGCCGCTGCCGAGGGCTTCGACGCCATCGAAAACGTGCTCTCGAAAGCTTTCGTCGCTCGCGAATAAAGCTTTCCATTCTCAGCGTATTTTTGGCGGTTTCGGTGCTGTTTGAGACTCTTGAATCGCCATTCGGTCACGGCGCCTGTCACGGGTTGGGCAGTAAATCGAGCAAGCCGCTTAAAAAGCGCCCCCCGGCCTTGAACGGCACCCTGAAAGGCGTACTGTTCGCGGGTCTTGGGTGCGTTTCTCTCTTCTACTGATCGTCACAGCACTCCCCCGGCTGCGGGTTACCCCAGCACCGGCAGCGGTGCGGCGGCAGAGCACAACACACAGCTCGGATTTTCAGAGCTCGACGAACGCTTGCTTTCGCAGGGTGCGTTTGCCCTCGGCCTTTCACACGCGGGTCCGCAAATTCTCATCGCGCGGGCGGCGAATTCCGGCTCAGCGTTCGCTCTCGAGCATCACGTCGCGCGTCGCTGGGCGTCGATTCATGCCTCTCCGCTGATCGGTTTTGCGCGCCCAGGCGCGCCGCTCTGGCACGACGTTGCCACCAAGCTCCGCATTTCCCTCGACGACAACGACCCCGCGCGCTGCGCTGAAAAAATAGCCGCTGCGCTGGTTTCGCGTCCGCTCGTCGCGCCTCTTCCTGCTGCCGGAAGCTGGGATCGCGCCGTTCTCGAAGAGCTCGCTGACCTCGTGGTTCCGGTCGTCCTCTTCTTCACTTCGAGCGCTAGCTCCGAAGACGCCGCCGATTTGGCCGACCGCCTCGACGCGCAGCTCTTCGACATCGGCGCTGAGCTCGACGCCGAAGCACAGCGCCGCTGGTTTTCAGCCGCCGCCGACGCCGCCCAGAGCGCCCGCTCCAGCGAAGATCTCGCCACGCTCGACGCGTGGTGGACAAGCGCCGAACGCGTTTCCGCCGACGTTGCCGCAAATGCTGCCAGCATCCCCGAAATCGCAAACGAGCTTTTTTACTCGCTCGCGCTCGCCGCACGCAGCTGGCCCGTCGCGAAGATTTCGCTCCTCGCATCCTCCGCCGCGGGTGACGCACTCGAAGCGTTGATCGAAACCGGCATCGCCATCATCGACCGCGGTTGGGTCGCGCTTTCTCCAGCTTGGTCGTCGGTCGCCGAATCGGCTGCAGCATCCGCGGATACCAAAGCCTGCGGTCGCGTCGCTGATGCGCTGCTCGCTTCGTTCGACGATCCGTGGTCGCTCGGTGTCGCCGCCGATCTTCTCGTTCGCCGCGACGACCTCGATCGCGCCGAAGCCACGCACGCACTCGCGCTTTCACGCTCCAACGATGCGCTGGTTCGCCACGAAATCGTGGGCCGCTGGGCACGCATCACCGCCTCTCTTCCCGGTGACGCTCGCCTCGCCCAATGCGTTCGCGCTGGCGGCCGCGCGCTCGACGCAGGTGAAGCCGACGAAGCTTTCCGCTGGGCGCAAGCCGCGGCAAGCATCGGAAACTGCAGCACGAATTCGGACTCCACTCACGAGCAGAGCTCATCGGTCGCGCTCCTTTTAGGACAAGCTGCGGTGGCGATGGGTGATCTCCTCACTGGTCGCGTCGCTCTCGAAAAGGCGCGCGCCGGTGATGCCTCGCCCGCAATGCGAAAGCTCGTTGCCGCCGAGCTCTCCGAAATCGCGTACGCGAGCGAAGACTTCGAAACCGCCACCGCCGAAGCCACGTCGTCGCTTGACGCAAGCATCGCCTCCACGCGCCTGAAGGCGCGAAATACCCTCGGAAAAGTGCTCCTGGCGCAATCCAAGTGGGACGAGGCCGAAGAGCATTTCGCTGAAGATGTGTGCGACGCGGTCGCGAGCGGCGGCCCGTCCGGCAACAAAACCGCCGAGCTTCGCGCGCGTCTCAATCGCGGCATCGCCATCCTCTCCAGCAACCGCATCGAAGAGGCCAAAGCAATCTTCGAATCCGTGTTGCAAGACGGCGAGCTGCTCCACGAGCCGCGCGCTTGCGCATTCGCCTACGAAAACCTGGCGGTCGTCGCCATGTGGCAACACAACTACGGCGACGCGCTTCGCTCACTCGAGCGCGCGTGCAAGCTGCTGCAGCGTCTGGGCGACAAAATCAAAATCGTCCACGACCTCGGCAACCTCGCGCAGCTTCGTTACAAGCTCGGTCTCTTCGAGCACGCCGAGCACGCGATCATGTTCGGTCGCCGCGTCATCGGTCCGGGCATGCCGCAAATCCACTCGGCGTGCTTCAGTATCGAAGCGGCGCGCCTTGCACTGTCGCGCGGTCGCACCGCGGAGGCGCAGCGCGAAATCGCACGCGCCATCGTCGAAGGCGAGACCACTGGTCACCGCATCAAGATGGCAGGCGAAGCGTACCGCCTCGCTGCACGCATCGCGCTTGAGGACGGCGATCTCGGCCGCGCGCGCGATGCCCTCGAAAAGGCCGCTAATCTCAGCAGCAGCGACGAAGCTCGCGCCGATATCGCCTACCTCAAAGCAGTGGTTCTCCGCGCCGCCGGCCAGCCCGACGTGCAGGCCGCCGAAGACGCGCTCATTCTCGTTCGTGCGCTCGGCGAAGAGGAGCTGCTGCGCGAGACGCACGTTCTTCTCTTCGAGCTGTATCGCTCGTCCGGAGAAATCGAACGCGCCCGCAGCCAAATCGAGCAGGCGCTCGCCGTTCGCGATCAGGTCGTGCGCGTCCTCACCGGAGATGTTCGCGAAGCGTTTTTGGCGCGTCGTGACGTTGCCGCGCTTCCTGGCATGCACGCGTCACTCGAGAACAGCAGTGCCGCCGAGCTTGTCGACTCTTCAGATCCGCAGCTGGACTCGCAGCTCGACCCACTAGACAGTCTAGGACAGGGGCCGCGAACGCAGCGCGGCGGCTCACGCGCATCGCTGTCCCCTCAAGCTCCGCGTGAGCTGGTCGGTGACGACCCGTCGATCCGCGCGCTTCGCGTCGCCATCAAGAAAGTCGCCCGCGCCGACAGCACCATTCTCATCCGCGGCGAAAGCGGCACTGGCAAAGAGCTCGTCGCCGAGGCGCTGCACCGCGCGAGTGATCGCGCCGACGGACCGCTCGTTACCGTCAACTGCGCTGCCCTCGTCGAGACCCTCTTGTTGTCGGAGCTCTTCGGGCACGAAAAAGGCGCTTTCACCGGCGCTGCAGCACGTCGTCGCGGTCGCTTCGAGCTCGCCGAAGGCGGCACGCTGTTCCTCGACGAAATCGGCGACATTTCCCCACGCACACAAGTCGCGCTGCTCCGCGTTCTTCAAGAGCGCACGTTCGAGCGCGTCGGCGGCACCACGCCCATTCACGCCAACGTCCGCATCGTCTGCGCCACGCACCGCGATTTGAAGGCCATGGTCGAGCGCGGCGATTTCCGCGAAGACCTCTACTATCGCCTCCGCGGCATCACGCTCGAGGTCCCCGCGCTCCGTCAGCGCCTCGGAGATTTGCCGCGCATCAGCGAAACGCTGCTAACGCGCATCGCGGTCGAGCGCAACGAGGCACCGAAAACGCTTTCGCCGTCCGCTATTCAGCTCCTCGGCCGTCATCGTTGGGCTGGTAACGTCCGCGAGCTGGAAAATGCGCTTCGTGCCGCCACGCTCTTCGCCGAAGGAAGCGTTGTCTCCGCGAACGACCTCACCGACAACGTCGAAGATCTCCGCCCGCTCGCCCAACACCCGAGCCAGCATATGACCGCAATCAGCTCGCGCCCGAGCGTCTTGTCGGCCGTGCTCGCGCCGTCAGCATCGAGCTTGCACCTCGCGAAGGATTCTACGTCGCTCCCCGACGATTCATCGACGATGATGGTTGCCGACACGGAGGAGGACGACGGCGAGCTGCCGCTCCCCAACGCCGAAGCCGGGCCGACCGAGGT
>JBDTFL010000507.1:0-4064 GCA_039937955.1 Polyangiaceae bacterium
ATCCAAAACCCGTGCATTTTGCACGCATTCCGGATGATCGAGGACATATCGCGCGAGCGCTTGGCCACCTGCCCACGGCACGCTCCAAAATGGAACATCGGAGTCGTGATCGTCGAGCCAGCGCGCGGTCGCAAACCAAAGCGGCGTGACCGCGCTCGCCGTGAAAATGCGGAGCTCGGGGACCAGCGGAACAGCAGTGAGCGCAGTCTGCTCGCGCACGAATGCGGCGCGCTCTTCATCGGTGAAAGTCATCTAAGCAGACAAAACAATCATTACTTGGCAGCCGGAAGCGCAGGCGGCGTCGGCGTTCGATTGAGACGCGCGGCGAGCCACACGACGAGCGCGCGGGGAGCAAAACGGAGCGACTGCACGCCGAGCTTGTTCTTGATGCCGACAACCGCGATCGGGTCTGCGTTCATCATCGCGTGGAAGCCGTGCTGCGCGACCTCGCGTGCGCCCATCGCGCCCATTGCGAAGAGGCCCGAGCTGCCGACGTTGGCGACGTCTGCGAATTCGGTGACGGTCGCCCCCGGGCAGCTCACGGTTGCCGTCACACCGGTGCCGCGCAGCTCGAACGCGAGCGCTTCTGTGAACGAGTTCACATACGCCTTGGTCGCGTAATAGCCCGCCATTCCTGGACCCGGTTGAAAACCAGCGCTCGACCCGATGTTGAGGATCCGGCCAGATTTACGGGTGATCATCGCAGGCAAGAACCGCGACGTGAGCTCGACCAGCGCAGTCACGTTCACTTGAATCATCTCGAGCTCGCGCTTCAAATCGATGCTGGCGAAGTGGCCGCTGGTTCCGAAGCCTGCGTTGTTGACTAAAAACTCGATAGCGATCTTTTTCTCTTCGAGCTCCGCGAAGATGCGCTGCGGAGCGGCACTGTCGGTGAGATCGGCGACGAGCACCGTCGCGGTCACCTGGTGCTTCGCGTGAATTTTTTCCGCGAGCGAATCGAGCTTCTCGCGTCGACGCGCAACCAAGACAACGTCGTGCCCCGCCTCCGCAAACAGCCACGCGTACTCGGTGCCGAGACCCGCAGATGCGCCCGTGATCAGTGCCGTCGTCATGGCACGCAGCGTACACGCTCTCTTCCGGTGATAGCCTCGCGGAATGGGAACGCGCGTTGAAGAAGTGATGACCCCGGATCCGATGACGCTCACGCCGAGCGCGCTGATCCGCGACGCTTATGCGCTCATGAAAGAGCGCGGTTTTCGGCACGTTCCCATCGTCGAGGGCGACGTGCTGAAGGGCATCATCTCGATGACCGACATCGGTCGGCTCGGTGCACGCATCCCCGAGGTGTTGCAGATGGTCATCGGCGACGTCATGACGACCGCGCTGCTCACCGTCGGCCCCGACGAATCGGTCGACGTTGCCGCAGCGAAGATGGCGTCGCGCAAGATCAACTGCCTTCCGATCGTCGTCGACGAAAAGCTCGTCGGCATCGTCACGACGTACGATCTCCTCGATGCGCTTGCGCGTCGCCTTCGTGGCCAAGAATAGCTCTGACGCAGAATCGCCGTCGTTTGACGCCGCCTCACGCTCGTTCACCCGAGCGTCGACCTCCGACGGCACGAGCACTAATGCCGGGATGCGCGAGGACGCGGCAACGATTAGACGTTCTCGTACATGAAGAATCGCTTGGTTGAGATCACCGGACCAAACACTAAGGTTTGTTATGGCAAAGTCGAGGACGCAGGACCCTCCACGGATCGTCCGCCTCGAAATTCCTGCCGGGGCTAACGGCGTCTGCGACCGAACACCAGACCCAGGGCGAGGATCACCACGAAGAGACCGATGCCACCGCCGCCGTAATACATGCCGTTGCCGCGCGTCGTCGCGACGCCGAAACAACCAGTGAGGTAGTACGCCGACAGCAACGCCGGCACAGCAAGGGATGTCCGCATGCGGGGTTCGAGAGCAAGTCTCGATCCTCCAAAACGCTCGATAAATTGCCGGATTTGGAACGACGAGCGCGGTGCTTTCTTGGACAACCGTAGCAAAACATCACGTTCATTTCGGTCGCGTGATGCGGCGAAGAAGAACGGCGCGAGACTCAGGGCACCATCTGCATGCTTGATGTTTGATTGTCGATCGTGTCGGAGAAATGGCCGCCATGCGGAAGGCGCGGGAGGTTCTGATGCGGGCTTACGACGGCGCCCTGTTTGTTGAAGTTATCGTTCCAAAACAAGACGGCCTTCAGCGACGTCTGGTTGTTGACGCCCGAGATCGAATCGTTCGCGATGCCCATCGCGTCCGAATTGGGGTACGAGTCTGCGGGAAGCACGACGCAGTCACCGCCGCCGTCCCATCCTTCGAAGAGCGCGATTTCGCCGTCGCGGACGTCGTTGCAGATCTGGCTGCGATTGGCGGGCTCGACGCGCATCGATCGGATCGACTGAGCGCCCGATCCTTCCAGCGGCAAAGACGCATTGGGCGCATAGATGACGAACGAGTCCGACCCTTGACTGAAATGCTCGGCCGTAAATGCGCGCGCACGAACGGCGCTTCCGACCTGGATCGCGGTGGTCGCATATGTTTGACCGGTGGTCGTGTTGTTGACGTAAAAACCGGGCGTGAGTGACGCGCACTGTCCGCTCTTGAGCGTGAGGATGACCTCGGTCGGAGCGGGCGGGCGACACTTAGTCGACGCGGAAGCAAGGATGGCGTGTGGCCAACCGAGCACCGGTGGCGGCGTGTTGTTCGGACCGACTTGGATCGGGCCGACCTTCACTGGCCCGCTCGGCAGAGTGCGTCCTGCGGGGACACCGGCGTGCGCGACAACGCCAACGAGAACGATGGAGACAGCAGCAAGCAAGGTCGGCGCACGAAGATTCGAGGTGGTCATCGCGACGCATCATACAAGTAGTAGGCTGCGCGATGCCGCAAAAAAGCCCTGTCGTTTCGATTTCCGCTCTCGCGATCTCGGCGGGCGCGCGCGCCCTGAGCGCACGCGACCTATGACTTCGGCGCTGAAGTGAGTAGTCATGAAGAGATGGTCCCCACCGTCTCGCTTCGCGACGTGATCCCGGCCGACATCGCCGTCTTCTTCGTCCAAGAGCAAGATCCCGCAGCGCGCGAGGTCATCGCATTCACGAGCAAGCGCCCAACCGAACGCCGCGCCTACGACGCCCGCTGGGTGGGGCTGCTCGCCGACAAAACGGTAAACGTAAAGACCGTATTGTTCGGCGACGACGTGATCGGTTACGTCGCCGCGTTCGAGCGACTCGTCGATCAACGCGAGGTCGCTTATTGGATCGGCCGCGAATTTTGGGGCCGCAATTTGGCGACGCAGGCCCTCACGTTATTTCTCGAACAGCTCACCGAGCGACCGCTTTACGCGCGATGCGCGATGCATCACGGCGCATCGATACGTGTTCTCGAAAAGTGCGGCTTCGTCACGTACGGTCGCGGGCGTTTTTTCGCCGAATCGCGCGGCATCGAAATGGATGAGTGGATCTTCGAGCTGAAGTAGCGAGTCCAGGTCGTCGATCACCATTTCGCTGAACGGTCGATTTGGACAAACAGCGATCCGCCATTGGGGGCCGCGGCCTCGCGGAGTGCTGCGAAGAAATCCGCATTCTGGGCGCCAATTCGGGTGATCGCCTCGCGACGATTCGCGAATCGCGAATCGAACCGATGGCTTGCGAATTGCGTAGAGCGCCCACATGCACGGCATCGGCTTGAGCATCGCTTCCTTGGCATTGGTGGTTTCGGTGGTGGGTTGTTCGGCGAGCCCCGCAACCTCGGATGGCGTTGCCACGAATCAAATTCAAGGCGGCGACTCGGATTCGGGCGACCCGGCGGTTGGTCTCATCGAGTTCACGAACAACACGTTTTGCACCGGCTCGCTCATCACGCCGGACATCATCCTCACCGCGGGCCACTGCACGCTTGCGACGCCCTCGGCGTTCTACATCGGCATCAACAAATCTTCCGCCACGCGTTACAGCATCGCGAACGTTGCGCCGTTTCCCGGTTATCACGCCACGAACACGTGTCCGAATCCGACCATCGACGTTGCGCTCATGCAATTGAGCGCGCCGGTCGACGGCGTC
>JBDTFL010000508.1:0-7004 GCA_039937955.1 Polyangiaceae bacterium
TCACATCGACGGTCATGCTCGTTGCCGGCGCGTGTCCGGAGACGGACTGCGTGACCGCTTGGAATTTCAACGTGCGGCTCGCGAGGACGAACTCGCCGGCGATTCCACCTTCGACCGGCGACAGGGTCAGCTCACCGGTTGCGTCCACTGCATCGGTCGTTGCGCTCGTGCCCGTCGTCGACGGTGGCGAGTCGGCTCCACCACTGCAACCAGTCAAAAACGCGGCTGCCGAAAGGGCGGATGCGAACGCACATGCGAGGCCGAGCGACGATTTCATGATGAGAGCTATCGCCAGTTCCGTGCCTATCTGAGAGACCGGGCAAGAATTGAAAATGCTGCTGAAAAACGTGGGTTTTTTGCGATCCAGCGGAGTAAGGGAGATGAACTCTGAACTCGATGTGTTCAGTCTTTGAACGGCGCGGCGCAGGGCAAACGAGGGTGGTGTAACGTCGATCTCATCCAATGAAGACGGCGCTACGGAACGGAATTTCGCTGGGATGCATGACGCTCGCGCTTGCGTGCGGCGGCTCGAACAACAAGGACGCCGTCTCGGCGCACAGCTCGACCGAGCTCACTGCGGATCAAATCGACGCCGATCCGATCGCGCTTCTGCCGGGCTCCGCGATCGCGATCGCCAACGTAGACGCGAAGGCATTTTTCGGGAGCCAGTCGCTCGGCCCGACCGTTGCGGATTTGCTCCAGCAATATTTTCCGATCGGCGATGAAGCCGGATTCGTGCCGAAACGTGACGTCGACAGCGTCGTCGCTGCAACCTATTCGCTGCAAGGTCTCGACGTTGCGGCGGTGCTCAAAGGTCGTTTCGACGCCACGAAAATCCAAGCGGCCGCTGACAAGCACACGCCCATGAAGAGCGGCGGCGCGCTCGTTTCATCGACGTATTCGGGCCACGCGATCTACACGCTGGCGAACATCGGCTTCACGGTTCTCACGCCGAGCACCGTCGTCGCGGGGACGGAGGCCGGAATGCATCGGGTGCTCGATCGCATCCACGACGGCAAGCACGCGCGCGACATCACGCCGTGGATGCTCGAGACGTTGAGCACCAAAGGCGCCGCGTTTGCGCTCGCGGCCGACTTTGCAACGCAACCCATCACGAGCGTCGCGGTCGGCAACTTGCCGGCGCAATGGGTAAAGGGTTTGAAGGCGGTGCGTTTGGTCGGCGACTTCAAGGACAGCGGCACCGAGATCGCCGGCAGCCTCACCTACGACACGGAGGACAACGCGAGCAACGGCGCAAGTGGCGCGAAACAGCTCACGACGATGGCCAACCTCGCATCGCTCACCGGCCTCGTGCCGCGCCTCGACAATCTCGATATCCACACCGAAAAAACCAGTCTTCAGTATCAATTTTCGGTCGATGACACGGCGCTCCGCAAGCTGCTCCAGAACATTCCGTCGCTCGTCCAATCGCAGTAAATCAGCCCAAATTCAGCCGAAATTCAGCTGGCCCTGCGATCGTGGAAATCTTTCTTGCGTCTCGGCCGTCTCTATTAAGCAAAGCGAAGGGTCTGGCGCGGCGTCAGCTCCGGATGCATGGTGAACCTCATGGCTGGTGGCGGTCTTCAGAAAACAGCAGGAACTCTCGCGGCGGCGGACAGCGTCGCGCACATCGCGTTCTTCATGGTGTTCGGTTGGCGCGCGATCACCGGAAACGGCTTTCGCGTCGTGCAAGCGCTGCTCGCGCTCACGGCGATGGCCGGAATAGCGAGCGGCACAGTCGGCTGGGCGATGATCAAAACCGGAGGTCGCGGACGCGCCCGTCAGCTCGGCATGTCGGCAGTCGCGCTCTCCACCACGCTCGCCGGATTTTTACTGATGATGGCCAGCTGGACGGGTGAATGAAGGATCCGTCCATGAAGGACGCTCCATGAGCGTGTTGCTCCGCTTTTGATTTAGTCTGCATGCGTGACTGATCTCATCGTTTATCCGGCGGAAAAACCGCTGGAAGGTGGCGTTCCCGTTCCCACCGACAAAAGCATCGGACATCGCGCGTTGCTTTTTTCCGCGCTCGCTAATGGCACCAGCCGCATCCAAAAATTCGCAGGCGGTGGCGACAACATCTCGACCGCGAATGCACTCCGCGCGATGGGCGTCGTCATAGACGAATCCGAGAGCAAGGGCTCGCGTGAGCTCACCGTCAAAGGGGTCGGAATTTTCGGTTTGAAAAAACCTGAGGCCCCGCTCGATTGCGGAAACTCCGGAACCACGATGCGCCTGTTTTGCGGGCTGCTCTGCGCGCAAGAATTTTCGACGACGATGATCGGTGACGAATCGCTCTCGGGTCGGCCGATGATGCGCGTGATCAAGCCACTCGCGCTGCGAGGCGCAAAAATAAGCGGAAAAGCGCACCCGAAAAAATCTGGCGACGTCACCGCGCCGCTCCAGATCGAAGGGCTGGGTGAAGAAATTTATTTGTCGGAGCTCGAATACGAAAGTGAGATTTCGAGCGCGCAGGTGAAGAGCGCGATTTTGCTGTCGGGTTTGTATGCGCACGGGACCACGTATTTTCGCGAGCCAACCGTGTCGCGCGATCACACCGAGCGCATGATGCAGGCGCTGGGCGTTCCGCTTCGCACGATGGGTCCGCTCGTCGAGCTCGATCCTTCAGGTTGGCGCGGCGTGCTCGATCCGCTCGACATCGAGGTGCCGGGTGATCTTTCCGCTGCTGCATTTTTGATCACGGCAGCGCAGATCGTCTCCGGCTCGCGGGTGACGATGCGCGGCGTCGGCGTGAATCCGACACGCACCGGAATTTTGGAGATCGTCCGCGACATGGGCGGTTCGGTCGTGATCGATCACCAATCCGAACGCAGCGGCGAGCCCGTCGCCGACCTGCACGCGCTCGCGAGCTCCTTGCATTCTGCACGTATCGGTGGCGAGGTAGTGGCGCGCGCCATCGACGAAATTCCCATCGCCTGTGCGCTTGCGGCTCGTGCTTCCGGCACGACCGAGATCACGGATGCGGCTGAATTACGCGTGAAAGAGACCGATCGCATCGCCGCGATGGCTTCCGTTTTGCGGAGCTTCGGCATCACGTGCGAAGAAAAATCGGACGGCATGAGCATCCAAGGCACGCATGAAAAATTGAAAGCTGCGGAAGTAGAGAGTCGCGGCGATCATCGCATCGCCATGACGTCTGCCGTTCTTGCGCTGGTTGGGGACGGGCCGACCAAAATCAAAGACGCCGACTGCATCTCCACCAGCTTCCCGCGCTTCGTGGCCACGCTGCGCGCGCTCGGCGCACGTGTGGATGTCGTTTGAAGAAAGTGGTAATTGGCCATCCTCATGTCGGCTCGTGCGCGCCCCATCGTCGCCATCGACGGCCCCGCGGGTGCCGGTAAAAGCACTGTCGCGCGTCTCGTCGCGAATGCGCTCGGCTTCGTGCTGGTGGACACCGGAGCTATTTATCGCGCGGTTGCGCTTGCCGCCGAACGCGCGGGCGTGAGCTGGTCGGATGGACCGTCCCTCGGGAATTTGGCTCAAAAATTAGTGCAAAATACATCGATCAAGTTCGACGGCTCCTGCGTGTTCTTGGGCAACGACGACGTGTCGACCGCCATTCGCACGCCGCAAATCGGAATGGGCGCGAGCCAAGTCTCGGCTCACGCAGAAGTGCGCGCCGCACTTTTGGATCTGCAACGCCAAGCCGGTGCGAACGGCGGCGTGGTGCTCGAAGGCCGCGACATCGGCACCGTCGTTTTCCCCGACGCCGAGGTCAAAATTTTTCTGACGGCATCTGCTGAAATTCGCGCGCTACGTCGATTCGAAGAGCTCACCGCAAAGGGCAACCGCGATGTGACGCTCGCTTCCACGCTCGAGGAAGTGCGCAAGCGTGATGCGCAAGACACGGGTCGCGAGCACGCGCCGCTTCGACAGGCGGACTCGGCAACGCTCGTGGATTCCACCGATCTCACGATCGAAAAAACGGTCGAGCGCATAGTGAGTCTAACCAAAAGGGGGTAGTCGATGCATCGTTTTCATCTCATTGGCGTCATCGCAGCGCTGTCGTGTGCGCTCGTTTCTTCGGCGTGTGGGTCGAGCACCAAGCCTGCGCAATCGGCGCCCGCTGCAGATACGAAGCCGTGGCTCTCCACTCTCATCGACGAAAATCAGGACGCGCAATTTCGTATTCGTCCTCAAGATGCCGAAAAGGACCCGGTTTTCGGCGCGATCATGCAACGAGCCGAGGATCAGCTCGCACCGGTGCTCGCGATGATGCCGCTCGCGAGAAGCGCGTTCGCCACGTTCGAAAAATCTTCGCTCGTCATCATCGCGACGCGTCGCGCCGATCCGCTCGACGCCGTGATCATTTTCGAAGGCGTTCCGGATGCCCAATCGCCGGCCACGATGCTCGACCCGAACGGAGCGCCGCTGTTGAAACGAATCGAAGGCACGCCGATCACCGTCGACGAATACGAGCCCACCAAGAAAGACGACGGCAACGCGCACTCGCCGATGGCGATTCAGCTCGCGAAGGTGAATCAGATGTGGGTCGTCGGTTTGGGAGCCGCCGCAGATCGCGTGGACGCCGCGGTGAAGAGCGAAAAGATGGAAGAGCTCCACGCCGATTCGGGCCCGATTTTAGCAATGACGGGCGCCGGCGATTTCCTCGAGACCATCAAGAAGGGCGATCATCCGCCGATGATTCAGCCGGTCTTGGATGGTTTGGCGCGGGTCGATATGGATGTCGAAGGCGGCCAGAGCACGCACGTGAAGATCGCAATGACATACGGCAACGAGAGCGACGCAACGCGAGCAAAGGATTTCGTGGAGCTGCAACTGCGTGCGGCGAAGGATCAAAAGCCGGAGCTCAAAACCGCGATCGACGGCATGATGCTCACGCGTGAAGCTACGAAGGTGTCGCTCGATGCGCCGCTCTCTCCTGAATTTCTGCAAGCGGTGATGCAGCGTCCGCACGACGGCGGCGGTGATGCCGTAGCTGGTGGTGGCGCCGGCGGATTTCCGCAGCAGGGGACGGGGTCGGCCCCTCCGCCGAAGAAGCATCCGAAAAAACCGAAGCACTGAGCCTTGCGAATTGCGATGTCGCCGAAAGGGCTTATTTTAGCGACGATTTCGATTTTGTTCATGAGCGCATGTGGATCTGCGCCACCCAAATCTGCAGCCGCTGAAAAGAGCAGCGCGTGGTTTGCGCTCTTGGTCGACGACACGAGTGATTGGCAGGTGAAGATTCGTCCACGTGACCTCGCGCAAGATCCGGTGTTCGGTCCGGTGCTCATGCGAGCCGAGCGCGAGGCTTCGGCGGCGATCGTTCAAGCGCGCATCGGCGAGACGACGTTGCAAGCGCTCGAGCAATCCGACGTCTTGGTGTTCGCGGTTCGAACCGCGCATCCGCTCGACGCCGTTTTGATCGTTGGAGGCGCGCCCGCGTCCACGTCACCCGATGCCATGGTGGATGATCGCGGCAGCCCGCTCTGGAGAAAAATCGATGCGCCCAGTCACAGCATCGAGGAGTACGTGCGCGCGACGCCGGCACCGTCCGATCAACCTGTGGTGCGTCTCGTTGCGCTGCCTGGTCGCACGTGGATCATCGCGATGGGCGGCGCGGTCGATCGCATGGCGCGCGCCCTGTCGGCAGGTCCCGCAGGTCCGTATCGGCCCGACCCCGCGACGGATGGTCATGATTTGGTGGATGTCTTGGCGGTCGGTGAGCTCTTGGTTCCGCTCAAAAATGCGCGCGGTGAGCTTTTGCAGCCGCTGCTCGGACCGCTCACGCGTGTTTCGCTCAAGGTCGACGGCGGACGCTCGCCCGCAGCGCATCTCGTCCTCACGTATCGCGACGAAGTCTCTGCGATTCACGCCGAGGATTTTTTGCAGACGCTGAAGACCGTGCTCGTAGCGAAATACCCTAAATTTCAAGCCTTAATCGAGGCAGCAGCCATCTCGCACCAGAAGCACGACATCGACCTCGACAGCGCGATTCCGGGCGGCCTCGTGCATATGCTGCTCGAAGCGGGGCGCGGTTATCACCAAGACGCGAAACCCGATGCGCCCAACGCCGCCAATCCGAGCACACTCTAAAGCCATTTTTAGCGCGTTTGGTGCGCCTTTGGGCTTTGACAGGCGGGGGCTTGCAAGCTAGGTATCGCGTCCCCCAATCGGCGAAAAATTCTTTTCGTCGTGGTGGGATAAAACCTGTTTCACAACAACACCTCATCACCGCGCGCGGCTCGCGATCGAGTCGCATCGTTGAAGAAGTAAGGCATCCAAAATACATGAGTGACACAACAACTAGCCTCGGCTCTGGCAAGTCCGCCAAGTCGGCCGAGCAACCGCCGCCGCCCGCAGGATCATTTGCGGCGCTCTTCGAGCAAAGCGTCGAAAGCGGAGAGTTCAAAAAAGAAGGCGAAATCGTCATCGGCACCGTAGTCGCCGTGACGAAAGACCAGATCGTCATCGACATCGGCGGCAAGAGCGAGGGAATGATCGCTTCCGAAGAGTTCGAGGACGCGCAAGGTCAGGTCACGATCAAGGCGGGCGACAAAGTCGACGTCTACATCGAAGCGCGTGAAAACGACGACGGGCTCGTCACGCTGTCGAAGCGTCGCGCCGATCAGCTCAAAGTTTGGGACGAGATCTCGGGTGCGTGCGAACGCGACGAGCTCATCGAAGGAACGATCTCGCAGCGCGTGAAAGGCGGCCTTTCGGTCACCATCCGCGGCGGCGTCAAAGCGTTCTTGCCGGGCTCGCAAGTCGACCTTCGTCCGATCCGCAATCTCGATAAATTGATCGGGCAGACCTACCAATTCAAGGTCATCAAATTCAACAAAAAGCGCGGAAATATCGTGCTTTCGCGTCGCGTGCTGCTCGAGAAAGAGCGGGACCAGATCAAGACGCAAACGCTCCAAACCCTCGAGGAGGGCAAGGTCGTGAAGGGCGTGATCAAGAACATCACCGAGTACGGCGCATTCGTCGACCTCGGCGGTATCGATGGTCTGCTCCACATCACCGACATGAGCTGGGGC
>JBDTFL010000509.1:0-5132 GCA_039937955.1 Polyangiaceae bacterium
AGCGCTGTTTCTACGGGGATTTCGACGCGCGCAGAAAAACCGATGCCGCGACGACTCGCCACGCGAAGCACTCCGCCCATGCGCTGGATCGATCCGAGCGCGATGTCGAGACCAATGCCGCGGCCGGCGAGAAGATCCGAAGAGTCGCGCGTCGAAAATCCGGGCAAGAACAAAAGCGCGAGCAACGTGTCGTCGTCGGCGGCTTCTGCGAGCTCGGGAGCAACGGCGCCCGATTCGATGGCGCGCCTGCGAACCTCTGCGACGTCGACGCCCGCGCCGTCGTCCTCGATGCCGATGACCAAGCGATGCATGGTGCGCCGAGCGGAAAGTGTGATGGTACCGAACGGCGGTTTACCAGCGCCGATACGAGCCGCGGGAAGCTCGATTCCATGCGCCACCGAATTGCGTGCAATCTGCAAGCAAGGCTCGGCGAGCAATTCTGCGATGCGACGATCGATGGTGGCCTCACCGCCGCGCATCTGCACGACCACCTCGCGCGCAGTTCGTCGTGCTTCGGCCTCCACACCACCAGCCAGTCGAGAAAACAAGCGTTTTAACGGTGTCTGGCGCATGGCCGACAATTCGCGCGTCGCTTCGATGACGTCGTCACGCAATGCGAGATCGCTGGCGTGCATGCTGAAGAATGCTTGCTCGAGCCCGTCGCTGAACTTCGAAAGCTCGTTTGCAACTTGAACGATGCGTTGCAACGCCGCAGCGGGCGCGCCCCACGGACGCGGCGGACCGATGAGTCGCAGTGCTTCGCTCAATCGCGCCTCCATACGACGTACGCGATCGGCAGAATCGCGTGACAGCTGCGCATGACGCGCGATGGGCTCGCGCGCCAAACCAATCGCTGCAACGTTCGCCATCAATCGTTCGACCGATCCGATGTCTACGCGAATGGTCCGATCGTCTGCTGCTTCTTCAGGTCGCAACGTTCCGCGTTGTGAAGGGATCGCGCTCGGTCTGGCCGTTCCACCTTGCAAGGTGCGCAATGCGGCCGATGGATCGTCGAGCAAAGCGCCGAGCACGGTTCGATAACGCGCGAGCTCCTGGAGCGCAGCAACGGCTGCATCGCGATACGTCGCACCTTTGAGTCGCTCTTCGAGGCCGTGACAAAACCATGTGGTGAGCTCGTCACCGACCGCGCTCGCCGAGCCCTTCATCGTGTGGAGATGCCGATACGCAACGGCGGCGACCTCCACCGGATCGTCCTGCGATTCCAGGCAATCGTCGATCGCGCGAAGACGATCGGTGATCTCCGCGGCGTACTGCGTGCGCAACTTTGGATCGACTCCGCCGGCCAAGAGGTTGTCGGGCGGGAACGGCCACGTGGTCGTCGGTGAGCTTTTACCGCTGGAAAGAAGCTCGAACGCCGCGCGCACCAAATTGCGAGCTTCGTCGATCGCCTGATCGTCGGCTTCACGCACGCGTCGCTCGAGACGTTGCAGCGCCGTCGAGAGCTCGGCCTCGCCCGCCAAACCTGCCGAGCCTTTGAGCGCATGTACTGCGCGACGACATGCATCGGCATCGCGCGCCGACGCCTCGAGTGTCTTCAAGTGACGCGAGAGCTCTTGAATCAGCAGTCGCGTGAGCTCCGGATCGACCGCGCTCACTCGTCGTCCGGTTCTGCCGTTTCGCTCGGTGGCGGAAGATCTTCGCCGAGGACGCCAACCAGTGGCTCGAGTGTCGGACGCAGCGCCTCGATCCAAACGTCGTGCGCGACGTGCTCGTCGAGCTTTCCGATCGCAGCTATCAACGCGCGGGCGTGCTCACTCGCCTCGGCGATCGCGCGAGCCGTGGCCGGGTTGCTGCCGGTGGTTTCGCGAATGCGCGCTTCGATCTCGCCGAGCGCCCGCTCTGCTTCAGAGGCTGAATTTGCGGCAATTGCTGATTGTTCTGCGACTGTCGATGTCGCTTCGCGCGAGGAGTCGAGGGCGACGTGAACTGCGCGGAGCTCGTCGGCGATTTCACCGAGCGACGTCGTAAGCTCGTGCACGGATGCGCTTCCGCGTGCAGCGTGCGTTCGTACCTCGTCGCTCACCAAACCAACTGCGCGACCTGCAGCGTCGCCCAAACGTGCGCCCTCGAGCCCGGCGTTGAGCGCGACGATTCCGAGTCGTTCGAAGACCTCCGAAATTCGCGTGAATACTGCACGTAAGTCTTGCGCGCGTCCGGCGGCGACGCGTGCGCGATCCGAAATGGAGTCGATCGTGTTGCTGTGTTTGAGGATTGATGCCGAAATTTTTTGCGCGGCGTTTCCCGCTTCGCGCGCGCGTGTGGAAGCTGTTTCGTGGGCGCGCCAAAATGCGGCCTCTTCGCTGGCGGTGCGGCTCGCTGCAGATCCCGGAGCGCCTTTCGCGGTGCGACGCAGTTGGCGAAGAAAGCGACGCTTGCTCGTGTCGGCCGGCATTCGCGAAATCCTAAACGACCTTCGTCAATTCCCCCAGCGTCCTGCCCAACCGCCGCCGTGAACGCGTGCGTGCAATGCGCCAATGTCGAGGAGGGGTGCGTTTTCGTCGGTAAAAATGCCGGTTCCGACGATCTCGGCCCCGATCAAACCGACGAGCTCATTGGCGTGCTTCACCACGATCATAGCGGGGGTGGTCGAAGTGGAGAGCGCGATGACGGGGATGATCGCGCCTTTGTACGCGGTGATGCCGGCGATCTCCGCGGGTGCGCCAGGCAGACGTTCGATGCGCGGTGCGTGCTCGATGGCGACAGCTTCGCTTGCGTCGATGAAGTGCGGCGCGCCGTCGATCTTGATGAGCATTCCGCCACGCGAGGTCATCGCGCGCGCCTGCGCACGAGCCGAGCTTCCATCAGCTGGAACAACATCTTGCAAGCGTCGAAGCTGGACATATGGGTGAGCGGAACGATCTCACGAATCGACCTCACGCCATCAATCGCGTCCAGCATCATATGCTCGTGCGGGCCGAGGTTCGCCGCGCCCATCGAATCGATCGCGACGGGATCGAGCACGAGCACCTCGTCGAATCGTCCGACCTTTGCTTCGATGACGCGCCATTCGTCGACGCGACGAAAACCTTCGATGACCACGGACGCTACGGGAAGCGCGAGCCGTGCATTTTCGGCGAGTGGCGGCGGGGGCTTGTTTTTCAGCTCGAAACGACCGCGCGTCCAACGCAGCACTTCGTAAATGAGCTCGCTCGATTGTCGCAAGAGCGCTGCGCGAAGCTGAGTCTCGTTGATCGTTCCGTTGCCGACCAGCGTGATGCCGAGCGGCGAATCACTCGTGGCAAGTGCCGCATCGATGTCTTCGGGTGTCGCAAATTTTTCTTGGACGAAATAGCGGCCGAGTCGAAATTCGTCGCCGGTACCACGCGACTGCACGAGATCGATGAGACCTCCGCGCAGCGTGATGATGATTTCGGTACTTGCATGAGTCACAACGACGGCACCGGTTTGTTGCTCCATCTGCAAGAGCTGCAAAACCGCGCCGACCGGCACGCTGGCGAGATCTCCGCCGAGCACCACGTCCCGACCGCCCGCAAAATCAGCGTCGCGCAGCGTCGCACCGAGGCTCTGGAGAGCAAACGGCGACACCTCTTCGAGCAGAACCTGCGCGATTCGTGCTTCGTCGGCGGTGGCGCCCCCGAGCTTCGAGAGCGCGGGTGCGATCGCGTTCGCGAGGCGCGTGACGAAAAGCTTTGCGTCTCGACCGCGTGTCGCCTCTTCGTCCGGAATGGGCGGACGACTCGACCGCGCGCTCTTCGGAGGCACGTCCGAAATCCGATCGGCTGCGGAAAGGGATCCACTGCCACGAGCTGCGCGCTCGAGCGCGTGCTCGACGACCGTGACGAGCGCCTCTTCGTCGAACGGCTTCGTGATCACGTCGAGCGCACCCGACAGCTCCACGAATTGCTCGCGTACACGATCCGCGCGGCCCGTCATCAAAACCACCGGAATGGTTCGCCAACGTTCGACTGCGCGCATCGCTCGTGTGAACTGCAAACCGTTCATCGTCGGCATCGTGAAATCGAGCAAAATCAGGGCAAATGGCTCTTCCGCCAACGCTTTCAACCCAACATCGCCGTCGTCGACCGCGCGCACGGAGTAGCCGCGCGCTTCGAGGATCGCGCTCACTACTTTGCGAATCGACGGGCTGTCGTCGACGACGAGAATGCGTGCGTTCATTCGGTGACGTTTCGTTAAACGGAAAGGCGAGCTACGCGCAGCCGTCTAGAGGAGACAGCGTCTCTTTCACCCGCTGCATGGTCAAGTTTCCGCCTGGGTCATGTTACGGTGCGCGCGATGCAGACGCTCGTCCGCGGCGGAACGATCGTGACTTGCGACGCGAGCGCGCCGTGGGGCCGGGTCATCGAAGGTTGCGTGCTCATTCGCGATGGCGAGATCGTCGAGGTCGGCGCGGGTCCGCTGATTTCGCGCGCTCTCTCCGGCAAAGACATTTGCAAAGTGATCGACGCCGAAGGTTGCGCGGTGATTCCGGGTTTCGTGCAAGCGCACATTCATCTTTGCCAAACGTTGTTTCGCGGCATGGCGGACGATTTGCATTTGCTGGGTTGGTTACGCGAGCGCATTTGGCCGCTCGAAGCCGCGCACGACGAAAAAAGCTCGAAGGCGAGCGCGGAGCTCGGCCTGGTCGAGATGATGCGCGCAGGAACGACCTCCATTTTGGATATGGGAACCGTCAACGCGCACGACGCGGTGATGGATGCGTGCGTGCGCAGCGGCATTCGTGCGGTGAGCGGCAAGACGATGATGGACTCAGGCGACCGCGTTCCGAAGCGCTTGCTCGAGACGACGAAGCGCAGCCTCGACGAAAGCGAACGACTCGCACGCGATTGGGATGGCGCAAATCACGGGCGAATTCGTTACGGTTACGCGCCGCGCTTCATTTTGTCGTGCAGCGAAGAATTGATCCGCGGAGTCGTAGCGCTCGCAAAATCACGCAACGCAATCGTGCACACGCACGCCGCGGAGCAAGCACCCGAACGCGAGGCAGTACGCGATGCGCTCGGCGACGACGACATCGCCATCTTGCGCAAGTGGGGCGTAAGCGGAACGCGCGCGGTCTTCGCGCACGGCGTTCAGCTCCGCGACGACGAAGCGAAGCAGATCGCAAAAGAAGGCACGCGCATCGTTCATTG
>JBDTFL010000510.1:0-6875 GCA_039937955.1 Polyangiaceae bacterium
GAAGACCTTGTTCTAGAGTGCTCGCCATGAGCGCACCCGAGCCCTACACCGGCAACACCGAAATCGGCCATTTCATCGAAGGAAAGACGGTCGCGAGCACCAGCGGTCGTCGACAGGCGGTCTACAATCCGTCGACGGGCGCGGTCGCACGCCAGGTCGCGTTGGCCTCCGTTGAAGAAGTGAACAGCGCGGTCGCCTCGGCAAAAGCCGCTTTTCCGGCCTGGTCGGAGATGCCGCCGATTCGTCGCGCGCGCGTGATGAACAAGTTCCTCGAGCTGCTCGGTCGCAATCGCGACAAGCTCGCCGCCATGCTCACCGCCGAGCACGGCAAAGTCTTCACCGACGCACAAGGCGAGGTCGCGCGCGGCATCGACATCGTGGAGTTCGCGTGTGGCGCGCCGCAACTCTTGAAGGGCGAGTTCACCGATCAAGTCTCCACCGGCCTCGACAACTGGACGATGCGTCAGCCGCTCGGCGTCGTCGCCGGCATCACGCCGTTCAATTTCCCCTGCATGGTACCGCTGTGGATGTTCCCGATCGCGATCGCGTGCGGCAACACGTTCGTGCTCAAGCCGAGCGAACGCGATCCATCAGCGTCGGTTTTCATGGCCGAATTGCTGACGCAAGCGGGCCTGCCGAACGGCGTTTTCAACGTCGTGCAAGGCGACAAGGTCGCGGTCGATGCGCTCTTGAGCCATCCCGACGTCAAGGCATTGAGCTTCGTCGGCTCCACGCCCATCGCGCAGTACATCTACGAAACCGGCGCGCACAACGGCAAGCGCGTGCAAGCGCTCGGCGGCGCGAAGAATCACATGGTGGTCATGCCCGACGCCAACATCGATCAAGCCGTCGACGCATTGGTGGGTGCCGCATTCGGATCTGCGGGCGAGCGCTGCATGGCGATCAGCGTCGCGGTTCTCGTTGGCGACGTCGCAGACAAGATCATCCAGAAGGTTGGCGAGCGCGCGAAACAGCTCAAAATCAAGGATGGAATGAATCTCGATGCCGAGATGGGTCCCATCATCACCAAAGAGGCGCTGGCCCGCATCGAGGGTTACATCGAGGTCGGCGTCAAAGAAGGCGCGAAGCTCGTGGTCGACGGTCGTGGCCTCAAGGTCAAGGATCACGAAAACGGATTCTTCACCGGCGGCACGTTGTTCGACAACGTCACCCCCGAAATGCGCATCTACAAAGAAGAGATCTTCGGACCGGTTCTCTCGTGCGTGCGCGTCCCCGATCTCAAAGCGGCGATCGATTTGATCAACGCCCACGAGTACGGAAACGGCGTCGCGTGCTTCACGAGCGACGGCAATGTGGCGCGCGAATTTTCGCGCCGCATCGACGTCGGCATGGTCGGCATCAACGTGCCGATTCCGGTTCCGATGGCCTGGCACGGCTTCGGCGGATTCAAGCGCAGCTTGTTCGGCGACATGAGCATCTACGGCGTCGAGGGCGTTCGCTTCTACACCAAGCAAAAGTCGATCATGCAGCGTTGGCCGGCGAGCATCGCGAAGGGTCCCGAGTTCGTGTTCCCGACGTCGAAGTAGCGTCGAAGAAAAAAACGACGAGCTCGAGCGATTCGGAAACTTTTCCTGATCGCTCGCTGTCGAACCGTGGGCATGCTCCTGCCTCACGAGGTACTCGGAGTTTCACCGGACGCCGATGTGGTCACGATCAAGCGTGTTTTCCGGGGTCTCGTGAAGGAATGGCACCCCGACCGCAATCGTGACCCAAGGGCCAGCGCTCACTTCCGCGAGGTCGTGAGCGCTTACCGACACTTAGTTACAGCCGAGCGACGCGCAGGCGTCCAGGACAACGCTCGCGCAAATGCGTCGTTCGATCCGTTCAGCTCACCGTCCTGGGTTGCCGCATCCGCCGCTCCCGTGAGTGACGATTTTTCGTGGGAGGATCGTCGGCCGGTCTTCGCGACCGCGTATCCGGCGAGGCTCGCGCGGATCGTCGTTGTCGCCACGCTCGGCACGCTCGTCCTGTTCTGGGCGTCGGCGTTCTTGAGTCAGCTCTGAGCGCGGACGCTGATGTCGTTTGTGTAGCGAAACGTCGCGGCGAATCCGCGTCGCCACACGCTTCGATCCGAAGAACCCAGGAAATCGCGGTCGAACGCCCAGGCATCGCGGTTGCTTGAGGAGAGCGTGACCAACAATCCGCCCAAACCGACCATCGGCGATCCGAGCCCGGCCCAGCCCGTGACGCAGCCGGCACAAGACCCTAAGCCCGATCCGAAGCTACCGACGCCGAACGATCCTCCGCCGGGAGGCCCGGGTGAGCCGCCGTTTCAACCACCCGAAATCCGCGAGCCTCCGGCAAATCCCGATCACGCGCCGATCATCAATTGATCTGAGAGGCAACCGATGATGCGGTCGATGATGCGGCCGTCGATTTCGGGTTTAAACCTTAGCTAACCCTCAACTTGACCCTCCGATTGGGTTAACGTTGCGACCCATGAGCAGCAAGCGCGTACCTGGTGGCGTGGTGCACGAGCTCCCGCCTGATCTACGTGAGACGTTGATCGCAAACGCCACGGCGCTCACTGCTTGGCTCGACATCACGCCGTTGGCTCGCAACGAATTCATCTGTTGGGTCGAGGACGCGAAGCAAGATGTGACGCGAAAACGCCGCATTCGTAGGACCCGCGAAGAATTGGAGGAAGGCATGCGCCGACCTTGTTGCTGGCCCGGGTGCAAGCATCGCGGATGACGCGAAACATGCGCTTCGAAGAAAGAAGCGTACGGTATCCGGAGCATGATCCAAAAATGTCGGTAGCGCCGGAATGCCTGGCGTGTGGCGTCTGCTGTTTTTCTCAGCTCGAAAATTATGTGCGCGTGACTGGCGACGATCATGCGCGACTGGCCGAACGCGGCGACGAGCTCACTCGCTTCGATGGCAATCGCGCTTACATGCGCATGATCGACGGCCATTGCGCGGCGCTGCGGATCGAAAAAAAAACGCAGCAGCTGGTTTGCAGCGTTTACGACACACGGCCGCAAGTTTGTCGGGACCTGGCTCGCGGATCGAGTGCGTGTCGTGGTGAGATCGCCATGAAGCACGAGCGACCACTCATCGCGCTCCGAGTGTGACATCACCAGGAATGCGAATTTCACTTCCAACGAGTCATGGGTTTCTGGTCGATCTCGGCACCGAATGGGTCGTCGACGAAATCGACCCCGCGGCAAGCGAGCAGCTCGGCATCTACATTCGCTCGGTCGCGCACGGCGTTTATCTCAACGTGCGCAGGCAGAGCGCGGGACAGCAGCCGCTCACGCCCGACGGCATGCTTGCGCTCTTGCGCGAACAGAATTGGGCGTCGGCGCCGTTCGACGAATGGAGCGCGACCGAGAGCGGGCTCATCATCATCGGCGGCACGTTCGAAACCGTCGACATGAATGGCGAGGTCGTGATCGAGGTCTTCATCACCGACGGAAAGAGCGTCGCGAATTTCGTCGCGCCCGCGGAGCGCAACGTCGCGCGAGCCGTCACGCCGCTCGTGCAAGCGCTCGCAAAAACCGTCGTGTTCGAAGCGCACGAAACACCTTAATTTCTCGATTAGAGTGTACTTCGGTAGATGGCGAGGTCGCCCGCAACGGGGCCCTCAGCGACGAGCCAATCGCACGTCGGTAGCGGAAGATCGACGCAGCAGACGCGAATGGTTTTGATTCGCGCGATCGCCTCGAGCCCAGCAACGACCTGCGCCAAGCGCGCACCGCTGAATGGGCAATAGAGAAAAAAAATCGTGCCGCTCGTCAGGTGCGTGACGAGGTTCGTCGCGTCGCCCTCGATGAAGGACATTTTCGAAATGAGCAAACGCGTGGCGAGCTCACGTGCAGCGCGAACGAGCTGCGGCTGAATCTCGAGATTGATCACGGAAGCGCCGGTAACGAGATGCACGAACGCGCTCGCCCGACCCAAGCCCGCGCCGATGTCGACGAAGACATCGGAAGGTTGCGGCGAAGCTTGCTCCACGACGCGCAAGAGGACCTCCACCGCGCAAGGGAGATACGGAACACAACCCGAAGGAAGATTGGGATCGTCATCCGGGATCTCGGCGAGCCCGAGCACGCGGTCCAGCCACGCGTCGCGATCGATTCGCGGAACCCCGAGAATTGCCGCGCGAAACGACGTCGGATCGTGCGCACCGCGCTCGATGGTGGCGCGCATTTCGTCGGCGCTCTCGAGGTAAGTCGGATCCACGACGCTAGTCTAACTGCGAACCGACTCAGGGCGCGGTGGCTTCGGTGTACGTGCCGTCGAAGCCGCCGGCGCACATCGCGTGGGCGTCGGTTTGTCCTTTGGTGAATTTGGATTCGTAGATGACCATCGTCGCGCCGTGATCGAGCTTCGATCCGATGACGCACGTGCCGAGCACGTGGTTGCGTGTGCATGGCGAGTCCGACCACGTTCCCAAATCATTCGAGCATCGCGTCTTCGCGTCCAGGTCGCTCGTGCCGTTCGAATATTCGGTGCACGTGCCTCCGTATTTTTGCTCGTCACAAGAAGGCGGTATTTCCGCGGCAACGGGAGCTGCGGGCATCGACCCCTTCAATGCGGCAAGTTGATCGACCGTGGGTTGCGGTGTGCTTCCCGATCCAAGTGCGTCGATGACGGCCTTCGACGGATGGTCGTCGTCAACGTCGACGATGTCATTGTCGGAGACGTGCACGTTCATCGTCAATTCGCCACTCACCGCGAGGAGTCGCGCTGAAACGTGAACACCGCTGTCTCCAACGGTGACGCGATAGCTCGTCTTCGTGTCGGAGCAGCGCACGTTGGATTGGAGGTCGCGGGTGATTCCGCAAATGAGATCGGTGCCGCCGCTGAGCGACCTGAGATTTTCGAGGTCGGGAACGTCGACGGGGTGCGCACCGAAACGTCCGCCCCAACATTTCACTTTCGTGTCGACGCGCGCGCAGGTCGAAAACTGCGTTCGCGCGATTTCGTCCACACTCTTGATCGGCGCGTCAGCTGCGGCACCGTCGAGCGACCAACAAACGACGGTGCTGTCCAATCGCAGCGCACACGATTCTTGAAAACCGAGCGCGAGCGACCACGCTTTCGTCACGCCTTTGATGACGCGCGCGCCGGCATTTTCAGTGCGCCCCTCGCCAGGGTGACCACCCCAACATGCCACGCTGCCATCTTTCTTGATCGCACAAGAGTGCGCATTTCCTGCTGCGATTGCGATCGCGTCGTCGAGATGATTCACCTTCACGGGCGTCGATGTCATCTGCCCGACGCCCGGAACGTCGACCTTCGTGCCGAGCTCGCCCGAGCCATTGAGCCCCCAACACCAGACCGATCCCGATACGAGCGCGCACGCGTGAAACACTCCGGCGACGATCTGCGTTGCGCCTTTGATGCCGACCACGGCCGCAGGTGCTTCGTCGACAGCCGCTGGACCCGCGATCGGTTTTCCGTTCCCGAGCTGACCCACCACATTTTTTCCGGCGCACCAAACCTGGCCGTTGTCGTAGAGCGCGCAGGCAAACGTTGCGGCACCGAGCGCGATGGCGCTCACGTGAAACGCGGGGTCGTAGACGCACGACGCTCCGGCGCAGACTTGTCGGGCGCCGCACGCACATTGCGACGAGCAAAATCCGGGAGTGCAAACATCGGCGACCGTTGTCGTGGGCGCGATCGAGGTCGTGATGGGCGACTTCTTTTTGCACGCGGGAAAAACTGCGCCGATGAAAATCAGTGCACAGACGAGGGTCGTTCTCAATGCTCGCAGCGTATCAGGGTGAGCGACCGTCGCGTGCGATCTGCACCGTGCGATGATGTGCGAATGAGGCGGCGGCTCCACATCGCGCGCAGTGTGGCGATCTTCGCATCGTTCGCGGCTTGCGGTTGGCGCGCGCCCGTCCCTTCGTATCTGTCGCACGACGCGGCGTTCGGTTTTCTCGGCGACCCGAACCTCCGGGGCTCGGCGCCGCCGTCGAAGAACGACGTTTGCGGATCGTGGATGTCGGCCGTCGTCGATCGCGACCCACGCGCCGTCGCGCGCACGTCGTTTCCGGAAATCGATCCGCTCGCATCGTGTTTCGTTCCCGTTCGCTTCCGCGGTGACGACGTTGCGTGCGCGACGACCGATACGCCACGCGGTTGTTCCTTTCCCGACGCCGATCAGCGCGTTGCGCTTGCCGATCTCGCCGCCGCGCTCGACCGCATCGCAGACGACGTCCGCGCACCAAATCCCTATTTTTCGTGTGGATTGCCGCGCAGCACGGTGATCACGGTCGCCCGTCACGATGCGCGCGTCTTCCGTGGCTTGATCGCAAGCGACACCGTCACGCCATACGCAGCGGTCATCGTGCCGGGGCACGGCCTCTTCGAGCAGGATGCATCTCCGCTTCTGCGCTACGGAGCGGATCCGAATGCGTGCGTTGCGCTCGCCGGCCCAACCTTCGCTGCTCTCGGCGCGATGATTCAACGCACGCGTCGTGCAGCTGCCTTGATCCACGGAGGCGTCGCACCGATTGCAATCGTCTCGGGCGGCGCCGTTCACTCGCGACTCATCGAAGCCTTCGCGATGATGCATCTCCTCGTGTGCCCGCGCCCGGATGTTTCGTTCGATCCGATCGCTGCCGACCGCGTGCTCCTCGAGCCGTGCGCCGATCACACGCACACCAATTTGCGAAACTCGGGACGCTTCCTCGCAGCGATGACCGCGCGCGCCGGATTCGTCATCACCGACGATCATTTTCAAGCCGACTACTTCGAAGATCAAACGGGGCTCGAAGCGATCGGCGGCAGCATCGATCAGCGGTCGCTGCGCGATTTCGGATATCTCGTCGGCGCGTGGCACCAGGCGTCGATCGGCAACGACGCCGGCTTCTGGTTCACTCCTTACCGCTTTTGGGCAG
>JBDTFL010000511.1:0-5359 GCA_039937955.1 Polyangiaceae bacterium
CACGCGCGAGCTCGAAGAAAAAATCATCGACCGAATCATCGCGCCAACCCTCGACGCCATGCGCGCAGCAGGCGCTCCGTTTTCCGGCGTCCTGTTCGCAGGCCTCATGATCGACGACGGCGAAGCACAGCTCCTCGAGTTCAACGTGCGATTCGGCGACCCCGAAACGTCCGTGCTCGCGCCGCTCACGCACGGCATCTACGATTTGCTTTTGGCGTCGGCGCTTGGTGAATCACTCGACGGGCACGCATCGATCGATCGCAACGCGGCTGCCGTCTCGGTGGTCATGGCCGCCAATGGGTATCCGGGAAACGTGAAAACCGGAGACGTGATCGAAGGCATCGACGCAGCAGAAAAAATCGACGGCGTGAACGTGCTGCACGCCGGAACGAAGTTGAATTCCGACGGCGCGCTCGTGACGTCAGGCGGACGCGTCCTCAATGTCGTCGGCCACGGAGATTCGTTCGAGTCGGCGCGCGAACGTGCTTACGCCGCGGTCGATCAAATCCACTTTCGCGGCGCCCAAGCACGCCGCGACATCGGCGCGAACAGAGTCTAGCTGAATCGAAATCAGCTTGTTTTTCCCGCTATTGAGGGTCGCCGACGACGCCGCTCCAGCTCATGCTGTTGCTCTTGTCGGGCAACGTGGCGCGAATGCTGAAGGGCTCTGCGCCGTAGATGGTGCTCTTGCTGTTGCGCGTGATCGTGAGGTGCGCGACGCCGTCCGGGGTTGCCGTCGTCGTGTCGAGCGCGAGCGTGAGGTGGGTCGTGCCTTCCAAAAATCGCGACGAGTCCGACGCGCTGATCGTCCAGCTGGTCGTCGCCGGCGTGTCGGTGTGGAAGTGGATGTCGATGGTGCGCGACTGACCAACCGCCATCGCAACTCCGCGCGTCGTGCCCGGTCCCGAGATCTCCGCGTTTTGGATGCTCACCGTGTCGGGTTGTTCCGGAATCGCTGCAACGTAAGGAGCTGCGACGGCTGGCACGCACGGAGCGTGTCCGGCGGCGAGCGATGCGTTCGACCAGATGCGCTGAACGAGGAACGGATACCCGTTGGGTCGGAAACTGGCGTTGCGATCATTGACGCACAAGTCGCCGACCTCACCACCGCCGCCGCCGAAGCTGAATGCGATGTGATCGTCGTCGGGCTGCTCGTACGCCGCGCCCGAGAACGGATATGGGTCGGTGCTCGCTTCGATGAACTCGTGCGACGAGGTATTCGTGACGTCGTCGATCATGTCGCCGTTGCACCGCGCGATGACGGCGTAGGCGATCTCTCTTCCGGAGTAATTGAAGTTCGCGTGGTACCCCAAGAACGACGCACCGCTGGTGCCGCAGCTCGTGCCGCCTTGACTCTCGACGTTCGTTCCACTCGGCAAATACACGGCAAATATCACGTTGTCCGGAGGATTCGCGAAGCCTGGCGCTCCGGCGGTGATTTGACGTGCGATGAAAACCTGGAGCGAGTTGTCGGACACGGTCGCTGAAGCGGGCGGGGTCGTCAATCGAACCGGCGTCGCCATTCCCAATTGCCCAACACCGTATTCAGATGCGACTTGGCGCCAGTAATCCGTACACCCGACCGAGCTCGTATAATCTTCGATTTGATCAGCCAGCGGATCGCCCAAGTACGTGATCGGAACGACCACCGGATGCGCGAGCACCGACCCACCCGATGAAACGACATGCGGAAGACTGAGCGAAGGTCCTGCGTCGTCGTCACCGGCGTCACCGACGTCGAACGTGCTCGCGTCGGGCGCGACGACGGGATTCGTGTACGGCCCGGGAACGCAGAGCGTGGCTTGTCGCGTGTACGGAACGTAGTCGTCGGGGGGCGCCGTTTCGAAACGCGCGGGTGCATCCGTGCTCGCGTCGCCCGAGTTGGACGAGTCGTCCGAGGTGCTTCCGCCGCAGGCTCCGGCGCTGAGAATGGAAACGGCCACGACGCCTACGAACGAGAAAACCAAGCTACGCATTGCGCGGGAACATACGCGGGAATCCCCCGAACGCACGCCAATTCTCCGTGCAAAATGTGTAAGGCTCCCGCCGTCGCGCACCTCGTCCAATGACGTGAAAAGATTCGTGCTACAGCGCTGCGCCGTGACCCGCGAAAGCCAGCTTGCCCCCCTGATTCCCCTTCGTTACGATCTCGCGCGGCTGAAATCCGGCCTTGCGGCAGGGCTCGCGAACGTGGTCGCGCCCCCGTACGACGTCATCTCGCCAGACGATCGAGCGAAGCTCGCCGCGCGCGATCCGCACAACGTCGTTCGCTTGATTCTCCCGGAAGGGGAGATGGATGCAAAATACACGCATGCGGCCGAGCTGCTCGATGCGTGGCGGAAAGACGGCGCGCTCGTTCGTGATCTGGAGCCGGCGTTTTATCGGTATGAGCAAACGTTCGTGCCGCCTGGCGGCCTCATGAATCATGAGGCACGGCTTCCCGAAGGTCAGCCAGGAAGCGAGCGCGCATCACGCGTGGGCTTCCTCGGTCTGGTGAGGCTCGCGACCTACGCCGAGAAAACGGTGCTTCCGCACGAGCGCACGTTGTCGGGTCCCAAAGAGGATCGACTCAAGCTCTTTCGTGCGACGCACACGAACTTGAGCCCGGGCTTCATGATCTACAGCGATCCGAAGCGCGAGCTCGACGCCGCGATCGCCACCGCAACGCCGCTCACCGAATTCGAGACGCCCGACGGCATCATTCACAAGCTCGGAAAAATTACGTCGGCCGATGCGATCCAAAAAATCGCGGATGGCGCATCACGTGCTCCGCTGCTCATCGCCGACGGTCATCATCGCTACGAAACGGCGCTGCGCATGCGCGACGAGATGGAAGCCGAGCTCGTCAAAAATGGAAAAGCGCCGCCGCCCGACGCGCCCGCCAACGTCGCGCCGCACCGGTTTTTTATGGTGTTTTTCGCGAACGGCGATGACCCCGCGCTTCGCGTTTTTCCGACGCATCGTCACTTGCACGACGCTCTGGAATTTTCGTTCGATGCCTTGCTCGAAAAAGCGAAGACGCTCTTCGATCTGAAAAACCTGCAAGGAACCGCGGACGATTTTTTGAAAGAGCTCTTCGCCACGAGGCGCGCTTCGTTCGTCGCATGCGCGAAAGACGGCCGCGCGACATTACTCACGCTGAAAGAGAATGCGGATCTCGCGAAGCATCCGATTTTGGGCGTGCAGATCGAGCAGCTTCGTAAAACGGACGTCGCCATTTTGCACGGCGCCATTTTGGAAGCGATGTGCGGAATTTCCAAAGAGGCGCAGGCCGCGAAGACGAATCTTTGGTACCCGCAAGATGCTCCGGGTGCGCTGGCGGATTTGCGCAGCGGAAAAGGCGACTGCCTCTTCTTGATGAACCCAACGCCGCCATCGGTCGTGCGTGAGGTTGCAGAAGCGGGCGAGGTGATGCCGCAGAAATCGACGTTCTTCTATCCGAAGGTGGCCACCGGACTTACGATTCATCTGCTTGATCCGACATAGGAGGTGTCGAAGAAAGCAATTAGGTGACAAGCTAGCTAGCTACTTAGCTTACCCGGCAATCACTGGCCGTTTCTCACGTGCTTCCCGTCGTTTTCCATAGTCACTGACAAAGCGAGCTGCATGCTGAGTCCGTCGTCTTGGCGAAGTGGAAGCCGTCGCACGTCTCGTCGCTTGGCGTGCACGCAGGGTCGCACGGGGGCGGAGGATCGCCCGAGGCGCCGCCGCAGCCAGATTGTGAGCAGCTCGGGTAGTCGCATTTCACGTCCGGGCACCGCGCGCCACACGGGCTCGGCACGCACTGCGTGCCGGCGTAGTACGAGCTTTCGACGACGCATTGTGCGCAGCCCGTAGACAGGCCCTCGGTGAAGGCGGTGCACTTCTCGATGCACGCGTTCACGTCGGCTGAAGCGCATGGTCCGTCGTCTGCAGGTGCGGCGCACGCCACCTTGCACCTCGCGAAGTTCGGGCTCGAGGTGGCCGCTGCGCTGAGCGGAGCTTCTGCGCCGCCGTCTGAACCGCCGCCGTCTCCGGAAGGATTGCTGCCGCCATCGTCCTGCCCGACGTCGATCGTTGGACTGCACGCAAGCGCAAGAGCAGCAGAGGCGAAGGCGACGAACGTTTTTAGATACATGGAGACTCCTGATGGTGGTTCGCGCGCGATCGAACGAACGGCAAAGACTTGCGAAGGTTGTCTAGGCATTGACTCGAAGGCGCATCCTTTGTCATGGAATCGTACGAATCGCCGCCGCGATTGCCGGTAGGAACAAACTACTCGGATATTTGGCTCTAAAACGCGCTGCGCGTGCGCGCGCTTCGTCGTCACGTCCTGCACCAACGAGCGCTTGAATCGCGAGGCTCTCGCGCTCTTCTGCGAGATGCCCGTGCGGGAATTTTTTCTCGTGCTGATCGGTGGCATCAAGCGCATCGCTGAAGTTTCCGCGAGCGAGCGCCGTCCGCGCCATTTGGACGAACGCGAGCTCCGCGGCAAGATCTTCATCGCCGCGCTGGCCGCGAGAGGACGTGGACGCGTGAGCTTGCGGCGTGGCGCTCGTCGATGCGCTCGAAGCGGGGGCAGAGCCATTTGCGGCGGACGCAGAAGCGGTCGGAGCGATCGGCCCATTCGGCAGCGTGGTCAGGACCATCGTCGGTACGCTCTGCATGCTCGTAGCGTGCTTTCGTCCGGCCTCTTCGCCGAGCCGGTGACCAATCGCACCACCCGTCGCTCCGCCAATGGCGAGCGCTCCGACCGCGATCGCGCTTTTGGTGCGCGATGTGGTGCGCGCCAACTGGGCGAGACGTGAGAGCCAGCTCGTGGAGGGCGCGAGAGCTGCGGCGACGCCGAGCGCGGTCGCGGTCGCGGCGAGTCGACTCATCACGAGCGCTTTGCGGGTCCCCGGCTCCGCCTCGAAGCTGCGTTCGACGCGAAGCATCGCCTCGATGTCCGCCGCCGTCGGTTCCAGATCGCTCATGCGTCACCTCCGATGCGTACCCGACGCGCAGCCGCAGCAAATTCTTGACGCGCGACTCGCAAACGCGAATAGGCGGTAAAAATAGGTATTTTGAGCGCCTTGGCAATTTCACGCATCGGGATTTCATCAAGGTCGTGCATGATCAAAACGGCGCGCCGATTGAGATCGAGCTTCTCGAGAGCACGAAGAACCTGGGCGCGCGTTCGATGATCGTCGAGCTGCTCGTCGGCGAGAGGCGATGGGTCAGGTCGCTCGGTCTCGGCGTCGTCGTCCAATGCTTCGCGCTGGTAACCGGACCGTCGCCGATGGTGTGAGGCGATGCGGAAAGTGATTCCGAAGAGCCACGGCTTGATCGGTCGTGACGGATCGAAATCCGACCACCCCAAATGCATCGCCAAGAAGAC
>JBDTFL010000512.1:0-2717 GCA_039937955.1 Polyangiaceae bacterium
CGGGGTCGTACTCAAGGTGTCGGTCGCCGCGGGAAGAAGAATCGTGAAGGTGGTTCCGGCACCGGATTGGCTGACGACGTCGATCGTTCCGCCAGCCGCTTGCACGATGCTCTGACTGATCGCGAGACCGAGACCCGTGCCTTGCTCTTTGGTCGTTACGAACGGAATGAAGAGCGTCTTCAAAACTTTTTGAGAAATTCCCGGGCCCGTGTCGCGCACTGATACTTCGACGAACTCGGTGAGCGAATCATCCGGACGCGAGAGTCGCGCAGTGCTGTTTTTAGCGCCCTTTTGCAAGCTCGGCGTGCGCTCGCTTGCGGGCATCGTCGCCCATGCGCGCGCGAGCCTGCGGGTCGTCGTGTTGATGGTGATTTTTCCGCGACCGTCCATCGCTTGCATCGCGTTCTGCACGAGATTGATCACGACCTGACGAAACTGCTCGGGATCGATCTTCGCGCGCGCGATATTTTCGGAGAGCTCGAGGCGCACGTCGATCGATTCGCTTTGCTGACTCGAAAGAATTTGTACCGTGCGTCTCAAGGCCGCATTGATGTCGAGCGGCACCGGATTTCCGGCGTGCGGACGCGCATAATCGAGAAAGCTTCCGACGACGCGATTGAGGCGATCCACTTCTTCCAAAATGATTCCGATGAACTCACCAGCAGTCGGATCCGATGCATCAGCCGGTGATTCTTCGAGGAGCTGCGCTGCACCTTTGATTGCGCCGAGCGGATTTTTTATTTCGTGTGCGAGACCGGCCGCCATCGCGCCGAGCGCGGCGAGTCGGTCGCGTTCTTTCATACGCGTGTAAAGACGGCTGTTCGCGATCGCGACGCCGATCTGCGCGGCCACTGTTTCGAGCAGCGAAATCTCCTCCGGCGTGAAAGCGTCGCGCACGCGGTCGTCTGCGATACAAATCAAGCCCACCAAATCTTCGCTGACCTTCGACGTGTCATCGCCTTTCACCGCGAGGATGACGGCGCTCTTCAGCGCTCCGAGCGCACTTGCTGCTGCGGTGAGAATGGGCGCGGCGGTTTCTTTCGATTCGCGCTCGACCTCTTCGAGAGCAACCGACGATGACGGACCGAGCTTGTCGAGAAGCGGACGCGCGACCAATGTCTCGATGCGCGTGGGCGCGTTCTCACCAATGGAACCCGCTAAATCAAAGCCGTTTCCATCTTGATCGCGAATGTAGATGGCGCAGGACGTAACGCGCCGCGAATCCTCGAGGCCGCGCAAAAGTGTCTGCACCATTTCGTCGAGCTCGAGCACGTGCGAGAGGCGACGGCGCAAATCCGAGACGCTTGTCTCCAAGTCGTAGCGCTCACGAAAAAAGAATTGGTGAATGCGTTTCTCGACCTCGGTCTGCAGTGGCTCGAACAAAACGAGGAAGATGATCGCCGCTAGGACCGCGTTCAAATACATCGTGTTGAAGCGACCGATGAACGTGACGAAGACGTAAAAAATTCCGGCGAGCGCGAACGCGAGAGCGGTGGCAACCAGCAGTCGACCCGCCATGTCGTAAAGGTCAGCGAGACGCGGACGCGCGACCGATTCGGCAAGCACGAACAAAAAGACGATCGAGAGAACTGCGCCGATCGGCGGCAAATACACGCCCAAATACGAGAGAAAGTCGGCGAGCGTGAAGGTGACGGCGAGGCCGCCGACGACCACGAGAAAGCGAACGCGATCACGCACCGCCCGCGACGGATTGCGCTGACCACGTCGCGCCATCGACACGAGCGCCGCGGCGATGAGACCGAAAACGTACGCGTACACGACGACGAGCGCGAATGGCGCTTCGTGATAGGGCGTGAGGACGAGCAAGAAAACCGGAATGGCGATCACGCCCGCAATGCGCGTGAGGCGCGACGATTTCGGCGGATTCGTGTCCTCGAGCGGAACGATGGCCTGGAATAGATGCACCGCGAACTGCGGCAGCAAAATCGTAAGGATCTCGGTCGCACGCACCCAGATCGGCGTGAGAAAAAAACCGTAGAGCGATTGGCTCATCCACCACGCGGCGAGCTCGAGCGAAAACGCAGCGAACAGCCAGTGGACGTATTCGCGCCCGCGGCCACGACGCAGAAGAACCGACAGTGCGATGGCCAGCGCGAGAACCGCGCAAAAAACCGTCGTTTTCGGCCGTAGATCTTCCACGGCGTTCGCTCAGTCAGTCTGCGTCGAGGACGCAGAACGACTCACCGCTGATTGTTCGACGGCGGGGTGAGCCGCAAAATGCGTTGATTCGTAGTGCCCGCGTTGCTGTTGCTGGGAGTGCTGCGTGCAGAGGGTGACCACGGAAGCGGATTGGGCCCGGTGACAGGACCTTCGCTGCGCTCAGCTTGCCGCGTGCTGCGATCGGCCGCGGCTTGGCCCACTCCATCAGTACGCAAATCGGAACGCGCTTCGCTGTCGGCGCTGTTGCCGCCGGAGCTGGCAGTGCCCGACTGGCCCGACGCGTTTTGCGCGTGGACATCATGGGCGGTCGATGCGTTCATACAGCCCGCAGCTCCGATGGCGAGCGCCGCGGCTGCACCGAGAAGAAGAACCTTACCGAACGATTGCTGAACGCCACCACGCACAATGGAACTCATGACGAGCCCTCCGTAACGGCCGCTAGGCCGTATTGCTTCACCAGTTGCGACAAACGCGGGCGCTTCATGCCCAGAAGGGCTGCAGCACGCGTGATATTCCCTTTGGTTTCCGCCAACGCG
>JBDTFL010000513.1:0-4562 GCA_039937955.1 Polyangiaceae bacterium
CGGCACGAAGGCTTTTCGGGTCGGATCGAAGAGCCGTGCCGGCACAGGCAAGTGCGGTGAGCCAACCGATCGCGAGCGGAAGATCGGGCGTCATCGCGAATAGTCCGACCGCCATTTCGGGTGCAACCAGCAGCGCGAGCCCGCAGAGCGCGCCACCGCGACGTGTTGCTCCGAGCGCGCGCGCCGTACCGTTGCCGATCCACGGAACTGCGGTCGCAAGAAGCGACGTGATGGTGTGTGCGGCTTCTGGTGTGGGCGCGGATCCCGACCCGATGAGACGCGCGATGACGCCGATCAAACCGGGATGATCCAAATACGCGGCGGCGGGGTGCATCGCGTAGCACGCGTAGAGTGCTTCCGAATCGCCGAAGCCGACGGTGCGGGTGGCGTTCAGCCGGAGCGCGTAAAGCACTGCAGAAAGCAGGGAAAGCGCGAACGTGAGATTGCGCGCGTCGTCCGCTGCAATGGCGACGGGCGCGACATTGTTCTGCTTTTGCTTAACTATTCTTTTAGCCATGGCGTGAGCATTTTGGCGACGGCGCGAGACGGCGAACATGGCGGACCGAGAATGGCTTCGACCTCGGCACACGCGCGCGTCAGCTCAGTGCGCCGATCGAGAACGTCGGCGAGCGCTGCGGCGAGCTTCCCGGAAGAAAAATCGCGTTGCACGACTTCCGGAAATGCCTGACGACCGAGGAGCACGTTGGGCAGTGCGATGTAGGGCGTCTTCACGAGCAGGCGCGCAGCGATTTCGGTGAGGATGCCGGCGCGATAAACGACGACGGGAACGGCGCGCGCAAGCGTTGCCTCGAGTGATGCGGTGCCCGACGCACACAATGCCGCGTCGAATGCACCGAGCACGGGCGTGGCTCCCAAATGCGCGTCAACGCGAAATATGCCTATTCTCAAAGCTCGCGCTTGCGCCTCGGCGCGCTCGCGCGTTTTGACGTCGAGGCTCGGTGCGATCAAAAGGCGTGCGTCGATGCTAGCGCGATCTCTTCGAACGGATTCGTACGCGGCGAGCATCACCGGCAGGTGCGCGTCGACCTCGTGAGGACGACTGCCGGGCAAGATGGCGATGGTCGGCGCGTACGGCGTGAGGCCAAGCGACGCGCGCGCGAGACCACGCTCGAGCGTCGTTGCCTCTCGCGCCGGATGACCGACGTAATGCGCGTCGACGCCGTTCTCACGCCAGAGCGCTTCTTCGAATGGAAGAATGACGGCCATGCGATCGATCACGCGTCGCAAGGACACGATGCGATCGCGCCGCCACGCCCACACTTGCGGTGCCACGTACCAAAGCACGCGAACACCGCGCGCGTGAAGACGACGCGCGACGTGCGTATTGAATTCAGTGTAGTTTACAAGCAATGCGGCGCGCGCTTTTCGTTTCTCTGCCGCGCGGAGCACGCGAGCATGAGCGAGCGCGATAGGCCCCGCCTTGAGTGCAACCGCACCGATACCAAGTGCCGTAAATTCTCGGAGATCGGCGAGCAGCTCGACGCCTTGCGCTTGCAGTGCGCCGCCGCCCAAACCGAACGCACGAAACGACGTGGACTCGAGCGCGCGCGCGATCACGTGCGCCGCGGCGCGATCGCCGGAGGCTTCGCCCGCGACGACGAGCAGATCGGTCATGCCGCGTTTTTACACCATTCGGCGAGGGCGGCGGCGCCTTACGAAAAACAAACCGAAGAGCGAGAGCGCCGAGAACGCCGACGAGCTGCCCGAGCTCGAACCGGGGCTCGAATCGGGGCTCGAATCGGGGCGCTGCATGCGCGCGATCGAGCAGCCGCCGCTTTGGCCGCTTGCACACGCGCTCTGAAATCCGTGGCGAGGTGTGGGGTCGCAGGAATCTTCAGCCACGGTTCCGCCGTCGATGTTCCGATTTCCGTCGGGCGAATAGATGCTGCAGATGCCTTGCACGTCGTCTTGGGTGAGGTTGCGCATCGACGTCGCGCCTTGCCTGTAATGTGCATACATCGTCGCGGCGGTGTCACCCGAGTGCGCCATGCCCAGAAAATGGCCGGTTTCATGGGTGACGATGCTGGCGAGGTCGTAGCCGTCTGCGGGAATCGGGTCGTGTACCGTGAGCGTCTGCTGCGCGGTGTTGATCTCCATGTCGGCGTCGTAGATCTCGCCCGTCGTGGAATCGAACGTCACGGTGGTGAGGGCCAGCGTGTTGTTGGAGTCTTGATGCGGCCACGTGTTGTCGTCGAAAATGATGACGTGTTGGTTGGGTCCCTCTTTGTTGTACTGGACCTGGTTGCATTGCACGGGACCGAGATCGCGGACGTCGATGCTCGCGCGCGAATTTCCGCTGCCGTCCGTTCCGCAGGTAGCGCCCGTCCATTTCGTGAACGCAGCGGCGATCGCTTGCGCGGCGTCGTCGTAGGAAACTTGCTTGCTCGCGCCCTGCTGAATGTCGTAACCGACGCACGCGTTCTTCCAATAAAGCGGCAGGCCAGACATGCAGCATTCGTCTGGAGTGATCGTGCAGCCATCCACCGGACCGCCGGTTCCGGTTCTGCAAAACGCGCTCGCCGTGGACGAAACGCCTAAAATTCCAGCGAATGTTGCGACTGCCAAAAAAGATTTCAGATGCTCACGGCGCATGGGATTTGGTCCAGGCCGAGGAAATTTCTTTCGCGACGTCGTCGATCGGGCGATCGGCGATTTGATCGACGGCCGCTTTCGGCGTCGTCGTGGCGCTTGCGCCACTAGCCAAGCCGGTCGGACGCATCGGCAAAATTTCTCCGACACCCGGGTTGCGGATCACGATGACCGGTGAGCTCAAATAGTGACCGGGCTTGGTCCTGTCTGGGGTGACGCTCGCCGCTTTCAGACGAAACTGACCTTGTGCACGCGCGGTGACCATCAAGACGGAGGGGGACGTTCCCGGTGCTGTTGTCGCGCTCGGGTCGGGACGCAAAAAAAGGAGATACGGCATGCCGACATGGAGCGTGGGCTCACCGTCGACGACCTGACCTGTGGTGCCGACGATTCCGCCGAGTGATGCCACCCACGGCGCATCGTTCACGTGCAAATTTCCGGCGACCGCGCGATCCACGTGCAGATGCGTGTACGTGACGATCCGGCCATTTTCCCAGACAACCTGCGCTTCGGTGGCCGTGGCGACCGTGACCGCGCTGGAGTCGTGAACAAGCTGGTCGAACGACACGGCGATCGACACCGACGCATCTGCGGCTGTTCCAACGCCGAGCGCTGCGCTCAACACGAGGAGAAAAGCCGAGCCACGCGCAGGCGTCTTCGTCATCCCGGAAAAAAGCGTAGCACGCCGCATCGAAGGGGTAGTGGCCGGCGCCGGTGATTTTCGTGATGAATCAGAAAATCTAGAATTTGAGAAGCGCGCAGCCCCAATGAATGCCGGTGCCGAGCGCCAGAAACATGGCCAGATCGCCCCGTTTCAAATTTCCTTTGTGCCGCTCTTCGTCGATCAAAATAGGAATGGTGCCGGCGCTGGTGTTGCCGAAGCGATCGATGTTCATCGGCATTTTCTCGGGTGGAACGCCGAGCTGATCGCGGATGTACTCGTTGATTCGTTTGTTCGCTTGATGCGCCAAAAACCAATCGATCTTCTCGATCGTGATTTTTTTTTCTTCGAGCAGCGCGCGCGCGGTGGCTGGCAACTTCGTCACCGCGAACTTGAAGAGCTCTTTGCCGTCCATGCGCGGGATGTGGAGATCGTCGTCCAACATTTCCGGACGCCAATACGGACGCGACGTGAAACCGCCGCCTGGCACATGCAACGCTTTCGCTCGGCTGCCGTCCGAATGCACCTTCACGCCGCGCAATCCGGCGTCGCGATCCGTTGCGCGAAAGACGAGCGCACCCGCACCGTCGCCGAACAAAACCGCCAGCGCACGATGCTTGTCGGCTCGCGCTTTTTCTTCGTCGGATGCGTGGCGATTGTTTTTCGGATCGAGCGCGCCCCAATCCTTCCACGGCATGAAGCCGGCGTGAGCTTCCGCGCCGACGAACAAGATCGTTTTTGCCGCCTCGGTCGCGATGAGGCCGTTGATCGTTTGCAGACCGAAGAGCATCGCTGCGCACTGCTGACGAATGTCCAAACACGGAACACCCGGGATGCCGAGCTTCGCGCCGAGAAGCGCGCCCGAGCCCGGAAAAATGTAATCGGGGGTCATCGTCGCAAAAAGAATGTAATCTACATCTTTCGGCTGAAGGCCCGCATCCTCGATGGCGCGCTTCGACGCCTCGAACGCCAAGTCGCTTGCGCCTTGACCTTCACCGGCAAAGTGACGCTGGCGAATTCCGGAGCGTTGGTAGATCCACTCGTCTGACGTCGTCATCACGCGCGAGAGATCTTCGTTCGTGACCGGAGCGCCCGGAACGTAGTGACCGGAGCCGATGATTTCGAAGCCGTGCGTCATGGGGTTCGCAGCGTTTTATGGCTGAAAACTAGGCGTTTGGACCGTCATGATTTCGTCATCGTGGACGCATTTCCGTGTCGCTACGATGACAACCGCGAGCCACTACCGTTGACGCGCCAGGCCCAAAACGGTGAGCCCCTCGTCGCTTCGATT
>JBDTFL010000514.1:0-5209 GCA_039937955.1 Polyangiaceae bacterium
GTCGCTCGACTTGCGCGACGTTGGCGCCGGCTTTTGCTCCGAGGTGCTCGCGCTCGGCGACGTCGTCGAGCTCGTCTTGTTCGTTGGTGTGGCGAACTTTCAAATACTTGGCGCGGTTTTTACAGAGGTTGATCGCGATGCGATAAATCCAGGTCGAGAGCTTGGAGTCGCCGCGAAAATTTCCGATCGCCTTGAAGACTTGAACGAAGACTTCTTGCGCCATGTCCTCGGCCTCGGCGGAGTTGCCGAGCATCCGAAAAATGAGCGAGAACACGCGGCGCTCGTAGAGGCGCACGAGCTCGTTGAACGCGCGTTCGTCGCGCGCGATCAAACGATCGATTAATTTTTGTTCGAGCTCGTCAGGGAGCGCCACGTCGGGCCATGGTGCATCAAGATCTTCGCCCAGCGCAAAGCGTGCGCTCATCGCATGGAACGACAGGCCCTATGCAGCGAAGTTCCATCAATCACGAAGATACGCGGCGGCGATCGACACGTATGCATCTTCCATCGGAATTTTCCCGGTGGATCCGTTTTTCTGGAAGCTGATCGTACAACCGGTTTTCGTTCCGGTGATGGTGACTGGCGAGCTACTCACGTCGAGCCCGCCGATCGAAGCCAGCCCGCTGCTCGTCGCCATTCCGCCGCTGATCGGAGAGGGGATTGCGCCGCCCATGTAGTAAGTGATCTGCGCCTCCGGATGCCCGTCCACCGAGAAGCTGACGCCGCTCGGGTCGTTGCAATTCGCGCCGCCGTCGTGATTGGTTCCGGTGTCGAGGCGTACGTCGACCAAGATGAGAGGCTTCGTTTTGTCGTAATTCGGAACGATGACCGTGAACAGGCTCGGCGGTAAGGCGATGGTCACCGGCGGTGAGTCGGTTGCAAATTGTTCTTGCGGCGAAAGCGTGGGCGCATAACCCGGCGCGTTGAATCGCCCGTAAAATGCAACGTTTTGCGAGACGAGACCGACGATGCCGCCGTCGTCGTCGCTCGTGAACGATGCGTCGGGACAAAGCGGCGACGTGAGCGTTGCGCCGCCGATGCGCGTGCCTGCGTCGGACGTGCCCGCCGCTTCGACGACGATGCCGAGGTTGACGAACGGAGGCGCGCCGCATTGCACGGGACCGCTCGTGCTCGTGCCGGTGTCGTTCACGCTCGCGGCATCTTGATCGGCCAGAGCTGCGCCGTTCGATGAAGAAGAAGAGGAGCAAGCCTCGAACGCGCCGACTACCGCGACGAATACCAAGGAGCTGAAAGGCACGAAATAAAGCGGTTTCATCTATTTCCCCCGATATTTATGCGGCATTGGTTCCCGCACGGGATACCACGGGCGCGCTGAAACGTAATCTCTGGGTAAGACTCGGCTTCAACCCATTGCTTCGGAGGACGAGAGGCTCATCATGAAGGTCGTGCGAGGCGCATTTCGGATTCCCGCATTCTTGCGCGTGATGCTGCCGATGCTGCTCGCCGCGAGCGCGTGCTCGTCGAGCAGCGCCAGTGACGCAGCTGACTCCGGCGCGCCCGTCGCTCTATGCGCAACGGATTCGCGCGCGCAAACGTTCACCGCCGGCATGGCGGAGCCTGGTGCGAGCGGCACATATTCGGTGAAGCTCGCCTCGATCAATCCGAATCCCGTGTTCAAAGGCAACAACGCGTGGACCATTCAAGTCGTCGACAAAAGCGGCGCTCCCGTGAGCGGCGCGACGATCACCGTGAAGCCTTTCATGCCGGACCACGGTCACGGCAGCTCGATCACACCGCAAGTTGCAGCGGGCGCGGATCCTGGAACCTACGACGTCACGCTTTTGAATTTGTTCATGCCCGGAATTTGGACGGTAACCGTCGTCGTCACTACCGGCACCGCGCCGAGCACGGTGAGCGATCAATCGGTGTTCACGTTTTGCGTCGGTGAGTGAAGCAGCCGAGCTACGCGCAGGCGTCTTGACGCTACTGTGGGATGCAGCCGAAGCCGTTCGCTGTGGTCCACGTGAGCTCGGTGCCGGCCAGTGTGAAGACCGGGATATTCGCGCGCGATGCCGGCGCAAGATCGCCGGATGCGATGAGCGAATCGATGACGTCGTAGCCGATCGAAATCACGCGAAGCCGCATCGTGATTTTGTCGGCGTTCGGTGGAACGTCGTAGGTGTGCGAGAGCGCGTGGTAGTAGCCGGGCGCGTTCGGATCATTCGTGACCGACGGCGTGAGAAATGTTCCGTCGGTCTTCGCCGCTTGCCACATGAACTTCACCTCGACGCCGTTCGCGTCGAGTAAGCGCTCGCGGAAGATCCACAAATTGGGATCCGTGATGGTCAGCACGTCTTGTTGGTCGGCGACGACGCCGCTCGAAAAGACGACATTGCCGGCTTGATACGCGATGACCTCGAGCCACGCTCGGCGATCGTGCGTGGCGCCGCTCGGCCAGTTGTGTCCGACGAATGCGTCGTCGAGCGTGGTCGTCAACGTCGGGCCGTTTCCGGGCGGCGTCACACACAATTTCGCGACGAGCGCAGGATCCAGATTTTGCTGCACCAACACTTTTTGCTGATTCGATATGGCCGAGGTCAGCGAAATGTCGATGCCTGGAGTCGAGTGCGAATGCACCGCGCGTACCGGCATGTTCGGTTGGTCCGATGCCGGCGCCTGGCTGCTGGGCATGTGACAGCCGCTGCACGTGAGGAGCGTTTGAGGCGTATTTTTAGCGTAGATCGCGCCTTGCCACTCGGCGTAGGTTTTCTCGACATCGACGTTCGTGACCGTCGTGACGTCGTGACATGCGCCGCACATCGACGCCGATTGCGGCTGCGCACCGTCGTGAAGTGCAGAATACATGGAGTTGTGCGCAGTGTTGTCACGCGGATCGGAGATGTCGGCGCGCAGCACGGAGTCGTCGGAGATGCGAAGCGTATTGTTGTGCACGCCGTACACCGAATCGACGGAGTGACAAAAGTAACAAGTGACGCCGTGCATTGGGGTCGGGAGCTGCGCGAGGTTCGAGCCGTCGACCGTGGCGCCCGTTCGCATCGCGACCGGCGCATGACACTGAACACAAAAATTTCCGAGCTCGCCGTTCGTCTCTCGCAGACCGCGTTTGTTCATCGCGACGAAGATCGGATCGTCGGACGCGTAGGCGTGCATGCTCTGCGACCACTCGTCCAAGTGCTGCGAGTGACACGAGCCGCAGCTCTGCGGATCCATCAGCTCGTCTTTCGTGAGCGTCTTCGGCGTCCCGCTGCTCGAGCCGCACGCCGCGACAACGCTCGCGATCACACCGCTGGCCAGCACAATCGAGACCGCTGCGCTTTTCGAGCTGAGTGATTTAAGAGCCATTTTTACGGCAATTCCAAGCTACACCCGAGCGCTTTTGCTTCGGTTCGTCTCATGGGTCGTTGCGACAGAGCGTCGTCGATGGCGTCGCGCAAAAACGGTGTGGCGTCGTCGCGCAAATGTGATTTGTCCGAATCGATGCCGCCGGAATAGAGAATGTGACCGTTCGCATCGACCAGCACCGAATAGGTAGCGTAATCCGCGCCGTACGCACGAGCGACCGTTCCGTGATCATCGATGAGGATTGGATAAGGATACGCGCGACGCTGCGCTTCGTTTCGGTCGCGCTCCACGGATGCGCCGACCTCCGAATCGACGGCTCTGAAGCTCACGCCACGTGACGCATAAGCAGCGGCGAGCGCGCGGAGGCGTTCGTCGTGCTGGGCCTGACACGGACAATGAATCGAAAAAAATTCCACGACCGTGAATCTCGATTGCGGATCCACGAGCGCATGCGCCTGACCATCCGTCCCAGCCAGCGACATTTGCGGCGGGGATGAAGGCGCACGAGCCGGCGCGCACGCGGTCATCGCAGAAAAAAACACGACGTAGAATTTCGTCATGTCCATGAGCGCACGATCGTCAGAAGCAGGCCCGCACCGGCCGGCTGATTGAGGCCAAGTGGCGTAATTTGCAGGTTGTCGTAGATCGCGCCTTGCAGTCGCCACGAATCCGAAAGCGGGTACACGCCTGAAAATGTGAGTGTCGGCAAACGATGCGCGGTGCCCACGTTGTCGACGCCGTTGATGAGCGCGTCGCCTTCGATCGTGTATGAGCCGCTGACCGCAAGCGCGACCTCACTCGGAAATGTGTATGCGAGCGACGAGAGAAACGTCCATTGCGCGGCGAGTCGCTCGTGCACGGTGTTCGGCGCATCACCCACCGTGCGCGCGGTGCGTTGCGCATAGAGCACCGTCGCGTTGACGAGCCATGGTCCGAACGTTTGCTCGACCGCGAGACCGACGTTGATTTGATAGGCGCCGATTCCCGTCGCACCCGTTGCGAGTGGTCCGAGGTTCGGTGAATCGGCGGGTCGTCCGCTCGGAAATGTGAAACCGGCGAGCGCGGCGATTCCGGGAACGAATTGCGATGCGCCCGCAAGCGTGAAGTCGTAACGCGCACTCGCGTTGATGTCGCCGAGCCCGCCACCGAATTCGTCGGCGACGCCGCTCGCGGTTCGTCTCGTCTCGACGAGCGGAATCAAAAGCGCGAGCTGACCGCGTTTGAAAATACGAATGGCGGCGAAAAAATCCTGCTCGAGATCCAGCTCCGACGCGCCGGAGGGATTCGCAACGTAGTGACCGCCGCGATCGAACGAGCCGAGATCTACCGCTGTTTTTGCCTGGACTCCGACGAGCGCGAATTCGTGGAGCGCGAGCCGACCGGGCGTGACGGCGCCCGTTCCCGCGCAGCAGGATTGTGCGAACGCAGCGTGATCGAGCGTCGTGAACGCCACGCCGATCGCGAATGCGATCTTCAGAGAAACCGAGCGACGTGCAGGCGTCCAGCTCAAGGAATCTGAAACGCGGGCGCCACATGATCCGTGTCGTTGCTGTCGCTCGCGCTCGATATGGTCGTGCGCAGCTCCCACGTGCCCGGCATGAACATGTCGACGTCTTCGATCACGTAGGTGCCCGGCGCCGTTTCGCTCACCGATGGCGTGACCGATGCGCCGTGACCCATCGCCGGCATCCACGGCTTCGTGCTCAGTGCGAGATCGGTCGAGGGTGATCCGTCGGCATTCGTGATCACGAGTTGAACCGACTGCTCGCCGCGCGTGGGCGGTTGCGTTGGTGACGTGCGTACGTCGACGTGTAGCGCTCCTCTATCGCTCGTCAGCGACATGAGCGGCGCTGCAGAAAAAGAATTCGCATTCGTCGACGACGCG
>JBDTFL010000515.1:0-8560 GCA_039937955.1 Polyangiaceae bacterium
GAAGCTCACGCTCACCAATTCGATCGTTCGCAACGCGCATCCCATCGGCGACGGCAATGGATTCGGCTGGGGTGTTTTAGGATCCGGAAAAGTCACGCTCGACATCGAGCAAAGCGTGATCTCCGGCAATCAAGGATTCGGCTTGAATATGTATGCAACGGCGGTCGGGAATGCCGGAAAAGCCACAGTCAACGGATCGCTCATCAAAGGCACGACGTTCGATCCGGTCAATCAACAAGGCATCGGAATCGAAGCCAGCTACTCCTCGCTTGACCTCGAAAACTCCACCGTCACCGACAACGACGCCGAGGACATTTACGGTTTCGACGACACGACCAAGATCGTGAGCAGCACCATCGGCGGAACCAGCAGCACCGACCCAAGTGTTCTCGGACCCATCGGTCTCCTTTTGTATGGCTCGTCGGCGACGCTTCAATCGCTCGCAGTCATCGGAACGCGAACGGGCGCAGAGCTCCAATCGACGACCACCGCCGAGCTCGACGACTCGCTCTTCTCAGGAACGCGAAGCAGCTCGCTCGGTTATTACGTCCAAGGAAATTACGTCGGCGTCGGCGTGCTTCTCGAAACGAAGGCCACGCTCACCTCGAAAAATACCGCGATTTTGGGCACGCACACCGTCGGTTTGCTGACTGCCGGAAACGCGACGGTTACGGATTTGCTCGTGCAAGGCACGCGCGCGGGCGGAGACGGCGTCGGCGGTCGAGGCGCATCGGTACAGAATGGCGGGTCACTCACTGCGGCGGCCTCTGCGTTCATCGACAATTCAGAGAGCGGAATTGCAGTTGCCGACGCGGCGCTCACGCTGACCGATTCGATCATCGACAAGACGAGCTTTGATCCGGCGGGTCAATACGGAATTGGAATTTTGCTTTTCTCCACGACCAGCGCCGCGACGATTTCGACGACGACGTTGCGCGGCGGTGCCGGTCCGGCGCTCGCAGTTTCGGGGGGCGGCGCCTCGGTTTCGAAGAGCGCATTTTTGGACAACTCGGTCGCCGTTTACGTAGAACGCGGCTCGTCGCTCGTCGAAGGCGACGGCACTGGCGATCCGATGACCGTCGCGATTTCTTCCGATACGGTCTTCGACGGCAACACGACGCGCGTGGCTTCTGGAAGCATCCCGTTGCCACCGACGCTCAAAACCCCGTAAAAATAGGCACTTCAGACGGCGACTGACCGTGGCGCGTCGTCGCTCTCGTCGATGATTCGATCGCCAGCATCGACCATCGTCGACTCGGGGAACGAAAAACGGAAACAGGTTCCGACGCCTTGTTCGGTCTGAATCGAAACACTTCCGCCGAGGGCCATGCATTCTGCGCGTGCTGCGCCGAGGCCGACGCCGCGACCCGACGATTCCGTAACGTCTTGTTTGGTCGATAGGCCATCCGCAAAAATGACCTCCGCCAATTCCTTCGCGTTGCTCGCAGGCAATCCGAGAGCGTGCGCGCGTTCGGCCACGGCCGTCCAATCGATCCCTCGACCGTCGTCTTCGACTTCGACGATGAACGCTCCGCCACGCCGAAATGAACGAAGCGTCAGGGCGCCGTTTTCGGATTTGCCGAGCGCGACGCGTTCTTCTTGCGACTCGATGCCGTGGTCGACCGCGTTTCGTAAGACGTGCGCGAACGCGGACCAGAAGGGTGCCCAACCATCTGCCGAGAGTCGAAGATCATTGTGCTCGATCACAACGAGCAAGTCCGGTTTGCCCAGACGCGCCGCAAGGCTTCGCGCTTGCTCGCCAAATCGAGTGAGGCGCCGGCTCGTCGGTTCCAGCTTCCACGACAAGAGATCACGGAGAAGCTCGCGCCGCGAAACTCCGCTCGCAATGTCGTCCAGCAAGCGGTCGTAATATTTTTTCTCGGTCTCGACCTTTGGTGGTCCATCACCAGTGGTGAGCATTTGAACCTTCGTGGTGAATGCAGACCAAAGCGCTGCGAGCGCGGTTCGCTGCTCGCCAGTGGGCGGCAAATTGGTTTCTGTGATCGAGTCTTCGAGCGCATGGCAGGCTTCTGCGATCGTCGCGAGGCCGAAGATTGCGCAGTTTCCTTTGAGCGTATGAATGGCGCGGCGCAGAGCGATCGTGAGGCGCAAGTGAGGTGTGTCGATCAGGCTGACCAGCTCGGTTGCTTCGTCCACGAATTCGACGAAGCCGGATTTGTCGCGCACGATGCGCTCGAAAACCGCTTGAAACTCACGTTGCGCTGCTTCACTGCGCTCGCGCGCGATCTCACTCGTGACGTCGGAGATGACGACGAGCACGCGCGAAAGAGCACCGTCCACCATGATCGGCGAGTACGCGAACGCGAGGCTCGTCGATCCACGCATCAGGCTCTTGGGCAGTTGGTCGAGCGAGAGCTCCATCGGCATGATGTCAGCGGTGAGCGCGTCCCACCCGATCTGCATCCAAGTGCTCACGCGCGGATCGACTTGATCTACCCATTGTGCAAGCGTGGCGTTCGCGGGTGGCGCTCCCAACCACGTCTCCGCGATCGCCGAACGCTCTCGCGAGATCGAGCCGTTGGGCTCGACCGTGAAAAAGCCCTGGCCCACGTGGTCGAGCACGAACCGCATGTCGTTGTTGCGCGCATCCAATTGTGCGGTGCGCTCACGAACCAACGCGTCGAGCCGCTCTTTTTCGTTCGCAGCAGCCGTTGAGATTTGCTCTACGAGCGTGCCGATGTTGGATGACATTGCGTTGAAGCTTCGAGCGAGCTGCCCAATCTCGTCGGACGCGTGGTCGGTCAGCTGCGCATGATTCAGATCGCCAGCGGCGACTGCTTTCGTGGCCTCCGCGATCGCGCCGAGTCGCTTTCCAATCGAGCGACTGATCGCCCACGCCGAAATCAGGCCCGCCAAAAGCGCGAAAAATCCGGCGATCAACGCGGTTCGCTGCACACGCGTCCGTTCGAGCTCGATCGTTTCGGTGCCGAGCTCCACGATCAACACGCCGCGCGGGCCTTCGGCAGAAACGACTGGCGTGACGAGGCGAATGAGGTCGGGAAAAATTTCCATCCGAGGCTCGACGAGATCGGCAGGCACTTCCAGCGAAGACGGCTCGCCGGAGACTTCGATGGTTTGTCCAGACGAGCTGAGAAGAGCGAGCGCGTGTATGTCCTTGTCTTGCGCAGTTGCGTCGAAGAGCTCGCGCGCTGTCTGGCGATCGTTGAATGCCACGGCGGGCTCCGATTGCTTCGACAGCAAGCGAGCGTAAATCACAGCGCGGTTCTCCAAGCGATGCTGCACGTACCGCATCTCCTGCTGCGGGAAGTACGTCGCCAAGAACGCAACGAGGCACGTCGTCAGCGCGCAGATCACTGCGAATATTTTTCGCTGAATCGAGGATGACGCTCCGATGTTGCGAGTCACGCGCATCTCAATTCGGCGTCGATCGTTTTTGCCGCATCTGCGACTTCAACTTGGTGACGCGCGCCGAGAAGCTGCACGACGCGCCCAATGCTTGCGGACGTCAGTCGCGTTCCGGCCGGCAATAGAAGCGCGCCGCTCGGTCCGAGAAGATCACGCGCGAGGACCATTCCTTCACGAAGCGCCGAGACGACGACGAGATCGTTCGCGCGGCTTCGAATCTCGATTTGGAACGCGATTGTAGTCGGTGTCTCGCCATCGAAGACCGCTTGCCACTTGCGCACCGCCTGGGGATTTTTCGCACCAAACGCTCGCGGGTCTACATCGACAGGCAAACCCGTTGTCAAAACTACGCCGTCGTTCTGAGCCAGCCGCTTGAACATGCCGCCGGAAATATTCGCGATCTCGCGCACGATGTCGCGCAGCGCTTCTTCGGGAAACCCGTCGCCCATGAGAATGGAGGCGGCATGTCGTAGCGATTCCTCGCGGAACGCGACGCAGATTCGAACCTCGAGATTTTCGGCGGCGAGCGACATCGGAATTTCCGCGCCGAACGTCGCACCCGAAAGGCCGCTTCCATCCGAGACGACGTGAAGCGATTGACCGAACATCGAAGCGAGATCATCGGCAATCGATGCGTCGAGCTGCGTCCACGCTTGGAGCTTGGTCAGGTTTGTGCCGTCCGACCAATCGAGCACGCTGCTGCGTTCTGACAGCTTGATGGCGAGCTTGCGCAACCGTTTCACGCCGTTGACGCGTGCAATGAGCTCCTCGCCCATGACCGGCTTGCGCACGAAATCGTCGACACCAGCCGTAAACGCTGCAGCGATGTCCGCGCCCGTCGATCGCTCCGACACCATGACGATGAATGGATATTTCGCGTTGTCCGCATTGCGAACACGCCTAACCATTTCATTACCGCTCATTCCCGGCATCACGCCGTCGACGACGATTACATCGGGCATCGATTTTTCGATCGCGGCTAATCCGGCTCGAGCATCGACGGCTACTTCCGTTCGGTAGCCTGCTGCTGACAGCGTTCGTTCCAGAGTGGCCCGCTCACCTCGATCGTCATCTACTACCAAGGCGCGCAGAGCACACACGTCACATTCCTCTTAGACGATCCCCGCGAGCTTCTTCGCGGCAGCGACGAGAAGCTCCGGTTTGAACGGTTTGATGATCCAGCCTTTTGCGCCGAGTGATTGCGCACGTTGGATCAGCTCGGGCTGTCCTTCTGTCGTCAGCATGACCACCGGAAGTCGCTTTCCGACCTCGTGCTCGCGCAGACGTTCGAGAAACTCGATACCTCCCATGCGAGGCATATTGACGTCACAAACGACCAACGCGAGATTCGTTTCGATCGCTTTTTGAAGAGCGTCTGCGCCGTCGACGGCTTCGACGACGACGAACCCAGCCCCAACGAGGGCGCGCTTCACCTGTTGCCTCACGAGCATCGAATCATCAGCAATCATTACGGTGGCGGGCATTCTCGATCCTCTTCGCTCATGAGACGGTCGCGGAACCTCGAGAATTTAGCTCTAAAGCGCGGCAGTCTTTCGACCGTACTTGTGAAGTGACGATGAGCTGCTCGGAGGGATCATGCGACTCAGGCTGGTGCTAGTTGCTGCTTCATTCGTGATCGGCGGTTGCTCGCAGGAAGCGGGTCACGCTACAGCCGGCGCCACCACGAACGGCACCCAGAGCTGGACACACACTGCCGGCGACGTGGTCGATCTCACGGCCGAAGTGAGCCCGCGTCTGCTTCGTCGTTTTCAGCCGCTCCCCAGATCGTTCGAAACGACTCCGACCGAAAGCAACGACGCGGAAGTGAAGCTCGGTCGTCAGCTCTTCTTCGAGACACGACTTTCCAAGAGCGATCAAATCTCCTGCAACAGCTGTCACGGCCTCACGACGTTCGGTGTCGACAACGCGAAGACGTCAACCGGTCATGGCGGAAAGCTCGGAAGACGCAACGCGCCGACCGTCTACAATGCGGCTGGCTCTTTCGTTCAGTTTTGGGATGGCCGCGCGCCGAACGTCGAGGAGCAAGCGAAGGGTCCGATCCTCAATCCGATTGAAATGGCGATGCCCGACGCGGACGCCGTCGTTCACGAGCTCAAAAACATTCCTGGCTACTTTGAGCCCTTTAAGGCTGCATTTCCCGCTGATTCAGATCCGATTACGTTCGACAACGTCGGCCGCGCGATCGGCGCATTCGAGCGCGGCTTGGTAACACCTGGCCGCTGGGACAAATTTCTCGAAGGCGACAAATCTCAACTGACTGCCGCGGAGAAGACCGGGCTGAAGACCTTCTTGAATGCGGGCTGCATGGTCTGTCACACCGGACCGCTCTTGGGCGGCAGCATGTTCGAGCGTGTCGGCGTCGTCGAGCCATGGCCCAATCAAACGGACACTGGCCGCATGGAAGTCACGAAGGCTGCAAGTGACAGCATGAGGTTCAAAGTGCCGACGCTTCGGAATATCGAGAAGACCGCGCCTTATTTTCATGATGGCTCGGCGGCGACTCTCGAGGATGCGGTGCAGATGATGGGCAAGCACCAGCACGGTTTGGAGCTCTCCGATGCGGAGATCGCGTCCATCGTCACGTGGCTGAAATCGCTCACCGGTGAGATCCCCGCGAGCTACATCGCGGAGCCCGAGCTGCCGAAGTGATCCGTTGCGTCCCGCAGCGGACGCAGCCGATTCACTGACGTTGCGAGCAATCGTTCGAGCTCATGACCATCAACGCTTTCGAGTGAAGCGCCGGTCCAGAGCTAGGCGATCGCGGTCAGCTTCTTGGCAGCGGCAACGAGCGAATCTGCTTTGAAAGGCTTCATCACCCAACCTTTGGCACCGAGCATCTTCGCTTTTTTGATGAGCTCCGGTTGTCCTTCGGTGGTCAACATGACGACGGGCACGGTATTGCCGAGCGCATTTTTCTTTTCGAGAAAGTCGAGGCCGTTCATTCGCGGCATGTTCACGTCGCAAACGATGAGCGATGTGTCGGGGCTTGCTTGGAGCTTCTCGATCGCGTCGGCGCCATCCACCGCTTCGATGATCACGAAGCCCGCGCCACTGAGCGCTCGTCCCACTTGCAACCGGACCATTTGCGAATCATCGATTACCAAAACTTTCGTGGTCACTGCTTCCTCCTCAAAACAACATGACGTCGCCGGCTTGAGCGGCAACGGCGGTGGGCTCTTCTTGCAATCCAAAGGCAGCATCGAATGCGGCGTCGATGCGCGCGGAAATCGTCCAGCCTTCACCGGCAAAAGCGAGCAATTCTTCCGGTCGGCCGGAGCGAGCAAGCATGACGGCCGGGCCACGCGCGGTCGTCGGAGTCGACATCAAGATCGGCAATCCCTCCGCGAGAAGCTTTCCTTTGAGACGACCGAGCACCATGTTGGCTAGCTCGCCGAGTATGTCGCGCTCGTCGGCGCTCGCGTCGATATTTCCGAACGGACCTCGCCAGCATTCGACGCTGCTCGCACGCGCGGTGAGGACGAGTGAGCCTCGCAGGTGCTCGCCGGCGAAGCCGATGATCGCGACGACGATGTCTTCCGTGCTGCTCGCCGGTTCTTCGACGACGCACGGCGCGGCCTCGATTTGATAGTCGCCAAACACCGCAACAACCGCGGTCGATACGTGGCGACGGATCAATCCAAACGCGCCTTCGGGTGTGCTGCTGATTCGCTTATTGGCTCGTGAGCTCATGGGATCCTCAAGCTGCTGCGGATGACGCGTGCGACGAAACGTCGGCGTCCTTCGGAAAAATCATTTGAAGTCGCGTGCCCCGCCCGAACGCGCTGTGGATGATGAGCTCACCGCCCAATGCGCGCGTTGCGTGGAGGAGCGCGCCCATTCCGACGCCACGACCGGAGAGATCCGTGACGTTCTGAGACGTCGTGAACCCATCGACGAACAATGACTGGTCGAGGTCGGTCTGGGTCGTCGCGGGCAACCCAGCTCGCTTCGCTTTTTCGCGTACCGTTTCCCAGTCGATGCCGTTTCCATCGTCGGCAATCTCGATCATGACGCGGTGCTTGTCCTCGACGGCGCGAAGATCCAGTTTGCCGCCGGGCTCCTTTCCGCGAGCGATGCGCGTGTCGGTGCCTTCAATTCCGTGATCGAGCGCATTGCGAATGGCGTGGATGAATGCGCTCCAAAATTCGCCCCAGCGTTTCGGATCGAGGCGAACGTCTCCGCCTTCGACGCACACATGAATCCGGCTTTTTTCAAGGCGTTCCGCGATCCGTTGCGCTTGCTCACCAAAGTGCGCGAGCCGCGTTTCCGCCGACTCCCACTTCAAACCTCGGACTCGCGTAACCAAAGCATCCGTCGGTTCGCCGCCGCGCACGGCGTTCAACAGGGCCTCGTAATGACGTTCGTCGATCTGGATTCGATGCGCGTCCTTTCCGAGAAGCGCTTCGACGTTCGAGGTGAGTCGTCCCCACCGCGCGGCGAGCGATGCGCGCATCGACGCCGGGGGCAGCATGTCTTCTTGGGCGATGAAGCTCTCCAGGTCGTGACAAATCACGGCGACGCTCGTAAGTCCAAAGATCGACGCGTTGCCTTTGAGCGTGTGGATCAAGCGCTTCACGCGGACCATGCCGTCGGCCGCGCCGAGCTTCGTGATCTGCTCGACGATCCTCGAGCCTTCTTCGAAGAACGTTTCGAAACCTGCGCGATCCGCCAGGACGTGCTCGAACAGCGACATCGCTTCTTTGCGCTCGGATTCAGCCTGATCTTTTTCGACCTGACTCGTGACGTCCGTGACGATGACGAGAAACCGCTCGTACGGCTCTGCGCCGATGGGCCGGTAATCCACGCTGTAGATCGCCGATCCGACGCTCAGTCGATGTGGCATCTGATCGAGAGTTACCTCGACGGGCATGACGCCATCTTTCACTTCGTCCCACGCAAACGAGCTCCGTTCCGAAAAATTCCGGCGACACGCTCGCGAGGTATTCGAACCACGACGCTTGCTCGCGGGGCACGCCGAACCAGCTATCGATCGCGGCGGAACGCTCGGGCGCAAGCGTGCCGTCGAGTGCGACGGTCATGAAGCCTTGCTGAACGTTGTCGAGCAAGATCCGCATGTCACGATTTTTCGAGTCGAGCGCCGTCGTGCGTGCCTCGACGATTTTCTCGAGGCCGATGACGTTGTCGAAGAAGC
>JBDTFL010000516.1:0-2549 GCA_039937955.1 Polyangiaceae bacterium
TCGGCGGACATGAAGATTTGCGTGAGGAGCGCCGCGGCACCCACGGCGAAGCCACCGAGCAGGCCGCGCATTTTTTTGGCGCCGAAGAGCAACGCGAGGAACGCGAAGCTCGGAAGCGCGCTGGCGAGGATCAGGTACCGATGGATGCCCGCATTGAAGACGAGATCCCATTCTCCGACGGGTCGCATCAAGACCTCGACCACCCAGCGGAGACTTCCGGCCCGCGACGCAAGCTGCACGAGAGGTGCGAACGGCAACAGACCGACCGACGTGAGCATCGCGCCGACGACGACGCCTTGGCTCATTCTCACTTTGCCGCCGCGTTTTTTGATTCGGCTAGCGAGTGCGAAAAACAGCGCCAAACAAGCCAAAATGCGTAACGTTAGATGCTTGCAGAATACATGCGCTGTCGCCGCGCCCACGTCGAGAATTCCGGCGCCATAAAGCGACTCTTCACCTTTGGGTCGTGCGGTGCCGGTCAGCACGCTTCGCACGGTCTGCGGATCGCTCACGCCGAGCCCGACCACCATCGCTGCAGCACCGGCAACATGCGGCGATGCCATGCTGGTGCCGTTGAAGGTACCGAAGAGCTCGCACTTGTTCTTGCCGCCCTCGCAGATGGTTTGTTGCGTGACGCCGACGCCGGGTGCAGCGATCGCGACTTGCGGTCCGCGCGACGAGAACCACGCGATCTTGTCGTTGGAGTCGCTCGCGCTGACGGCAATGACGCCATCGTAGGCGGCGGGAAAACCGACTGATTTTCCGCTATTTCCGGCAGCTGCGACGACGATGACGCCTTTTGAAATCGCGTGATCGACGGCCTCTTCAAGGACTTTGCTCGGTGATGCCCCGCCAAGGCTCAAGTTGATGACGCTGGCTCCGTTGTCGGCGGCGTAGCGAATTCCTTCCGCGACGTTGGCGAGCGTGCCCCATCCATATTTGTTGAGAACTTTGACCGGCATCAGTTTCGCGCAAAACGCGAGACCGGCGACGCCTTTGTCGTTGTTGGTCGTCTGCGCGATCGTTCCCGCGACGTGCGTGCCGTGTCCTTGATCGTCCACGGCTTCATCGCTGTCGTCGACGAAGTTGTAGCCGCCACCGCAGCGCGTTCCGGAGAGATCGCTGCCTTTGGAGAACGGACCTTTGTCGTAACAAGCAACGCCCGTGTCGACGACGGCGACGGTAACGCCCTGCCCGCACGCGTAGTCCCACGCGCGTTCCGCACCAACGCGCTTCAAATGCCACTGTTTTGCGTCATAAAGCGGATCGTTCGGGACAAAGCTCGCCGAGAAAATTTCCATCGGCTCCGCGTGCTGGACATGCACATCTTTGGAGAGCTGTGCGATCAGCGCTGCTTCATCCGACGGATCGACGTCGGTGACCTCGTATTTTCCGAGCGCGCTCGAACGCGGGCTGTTCGGGCGCAGCTTGATTCCGTAGGTCGATTCGACGGCGGCGATGTCTGCGGCGCTCGTGTCGTCTTTCATGTCGACGAGAATTTCTCCGCTCACCTCGTCCAGCCCGCTCGGCGTTCCGATGGATGACGTCGGAGCGTCGGACGGCATGGGACGCTCGCTGCCCGCCGAAGCGCAAACTGCGACCCCGGTGGCGACGAGAAATGCAGAAGTGAAAACGAGCTTCGAGGTCGAAAAAATCGCCATGTCTCTTTCAGACGTTTCGAAAGGGAAAACGCTCTCTCGAGATTGCGACCCCCGACTTTGGAGAGCAACCTCCGCCATCCGATTTCGCGAAATTGATACGTAACTTCATGCGCAGCCGGCCATACATGCAGGTGAAGGTATGTTGCCTTGCATTTCCAGTATTTCTGCTAGATTCCAAGTGCGCTTATGACTTACATGGGACCTTTTGTTCGCAGTTACACGAGAAAATTGCACCATTTACGCTTCCACCTGTTTCTCGGGTTGGTGTTGGCGGCCACTCTCGGATTCATCGCTTGCGGTGACGCAACGACGGGAGCGAGCGATACCTTCCCGGTCGTCCAGCCCGACAGCGGAAGCTATGCGCTCGCGGACGGTGGGCTTTCGTCAACGACCATCGACGCCTCGGTCGAGTCGCTTTATTTCGATCCGCCAGCAGCAACGCTCACCGTTGATGGCGTCACAGCCCAGACCGCATCGTACTCGCTCCACGCGAAGCTCGCGGACGGCACGGACAAAGTCGTTTCGCCAGAGTCGCTCGAATTCGATCGCCCGGATCTCGCGCAGGTGACATCGACCACGAGCCCGATCGTTTTGTCGACGAGCGGACCGTATGCAGGAACGGGAACGCTCCACGCGATCGTTCAAGGAAAAGAAGCCGACGCGACGCTCACGGTCGTTGTGCATTTGCGCGAGCTCGGTCCGGGCGTCGACGCAACGGCAGACGCGACGGCCATCGCAGCGCTCGGCGGATCGAGCCTCACCGCGGATCCGTCACTTTCGACATTGCAGTATCCGTACGACGCGACCGTTTTCCCGCTCGGTCTTGCGTCTCCGCTTTTGATGTGGGCCGCTCCGCAAAACGGTGATCTCTACCGCGTCCACTACGAA
>JBDTFL010000517.1:0-4094 GCA_039937955.1 Polyangiaceae bacterium
GATCGCGGTCCGGCTCGAGCGCGCGCGCGGCACCGGCAGCATCTCCGCTTGCGCGAAGCATGCGTGCCACGGCTCGAAGCGCGGCTCCATGTTGCGGGACGATCTGGAGAAGGTTTTGATAAATTTCGATCGCTTTCTCCGGCGCACCTAGCGTTTGCTCTTCAAGCGCGGCCCACTCCGAAAGCAGCTCGACTTTTTGCGCCGTGCTCGCGCGCTTGATGCGCAGCTCGTAGAGCCAACGCAAATCTTCGGCGCGATTCGCTTCGCGCAAAATCGTCTGCAGCGTCTCGACCGTGGCTTCGTCGACGTCGTCGTCCTCGACGAGCTTCTTGTACGCGGCCACCGCTTCGTCGACGCGGCCCAGCTCTTTTGCGCTGACTTGCGCGATCTTCGACTGGAGCTTTCGTCGCTCCTCTTTTCGGAGTTTCTTCCCCGCTGCGAGACGTGCTTCGAGCGCTGCGACGAAAGCGGCAAAGCCGTTGCTCGTGCGCGCGGTTGCCTCGAAGGCCTCGAGCGCACCTTCGTGATCGGGCTCGACCTCGTAGGACTTGCGCGCGTAATCGAGCGCGCGGGTTTGATCCTGGAGCTGCGCGCCCGTGACGTCGACGAGCTTCTTGTAGAGTACACGCTTTTCGTCGTTGTCGTCGGCGTGCGCGAGAAGGACCTCGTAGAGCGCTGGCAGGCGCGCCCACTTCTCTTCTTTTTCGTAGATCGGAATCAGCGCGGCAGCTGCTCGGCGATCGTCCGCTCGAACCGCGAGAACGCGTTCATAAGCACGGAATGCGCGCTCCGGGGTCTGCAGGTGATCGACATAGACCTCCGCCGCGCGGAACGACAGCTGAACTTTTTGCTCGGGGTCGGTCGTTTTGTCGGCGGCCGTGGAGAGCACCTCGGCGAGACCATCCCAATCGTTGTTCTTTGCGTAGAGATCACGTAGCTCGTCGAAATTGCCGGACGCCAAAAACGTGTCGCGAAGCACGCGCAGCGCTTTGGGATGACCTGGCGCGATGGACAGAACGCGCTTGTACGTGCGAACGGCGCCGTCGTTGTTCGCGATGCGGTCCGTGTAAATTGCACCTAATTTCTGCAGAATTGCGAGCTCGGCTTCGGTGTCCGGGGCGAGGTCGACGCGCTTTTCGAGCGCCTCGGCGACCGTTGCAAAATCTTTGTCGCGCTCGGCTTGCTTCTCGAGCGCGTCGAGCGCGGGCATGGACGCCGGATCCTCTTCCAGCACTTTGCGATAGAGCGCGACGGCATCCGCGCCGCGATCGAGTCGCTCCGCGGCGATCTTCGCCATCTCCATCATGATCGCCAAACGCGCTTCGCCGTCGGTGCGCTCCGATTCACCTTTCAGCAAATCGTAGAGCGGCTTGTACGCGCGGCGTTTGCCGTAAAGCTCTTTGAGCTTCGCGTTCGCCTCTTCGTCGCGCGGCGAGACCTCGTACAATTTTTCGTACGCTTCCACCGCGTTTTGCACGTTGTTGAACTGCTCCAGCCAACGACGTGCAATCGCGCGAAAGAGCTCACCGCGTGCGCCTGCATCCGTTTCGATCTCGGCTAAGCGCGCCTGCGTCGTGAGCAAATCACGCCAACGCCCGAGGACCTCGTACACGCGCGCGAGCTGACGGACCGCTTCCGGATCGCTCGGCTCGAGCTGACATACCTGCGACAAGACCGTGACGAGCGCGGTGTCGTTCTTCAGATGATCGCGATACACCGCGGCGATCTGACGAAGCGTTTCCGCACGCAACTTTTTGTCGTCCGGTGGAATGCGATCGAGCTCGGCGCGCAGAAGATCGATGAGCGCGGCCCACTGACCGGTGTGCGGGTACAAACGCTGCAGCGCCTCGCGCGCTTTTTTGTTGTTCGGATCTTGACGAAGAATGTTGCGCCACTGATCCACCGCTTTCGTGGCGTTTTCACCTTCTTCAGCGAGATGCGCGAGCTCCGCGCCGATCTCCGCTTTTTGGACGCTGTCGGTTACCGAGCGCTGCGCGTCGGTGAGAACGGTGATCAGACGATCTTGCTCGTTGTTGGTGGCGCACCACTCGCGGAAAAATTCGAGCATGCCCGGCTGCGCGGGCTCGAGCTTGCGAAGCCGCTCGAAATACGGAAGCGCGGCCTCTGGACGCTTGCGCATTTTCCAATGCACCATCGCGATCTGCAAAATGATGCCGACCTCTTGGCCGCCACTCCGCGCCGCGCCGGTCGTGAGCTGCTCGTCGTAGAGCGCGACGAGATGATCCCAATCTTCGTTGGCAGTGAAGGTGTCGACGAGCGCATTGGTGGCGATCGACTGACCAGGCTGCAGATCCAAGATGTTCTCGTAGGCGCGGACCGCATCGTCCGGCTGCTTCAGATCATTTTTATAAACGCGCGCGAGCCGCAAAAGCGTGGCGACCTTTTCTTCTTTGCTCGTCGCTTCGATCGCGTGCTCTTCGAGCATCACCGTGAGCGCTTCGTAGTTCGCGCTGAGACGATAGAGCCGCTCGAGCAAGAGCACCGCGCGACGATTTTTCGGATCGATCGCGAGCGCGCGCGCGAGACGTGCGCTCATGTCCTCGATCATATTTTCGAGCTTTTTCTTGCTCTTTTTCCCATCTTTTCCTTCGAGGGTCGGACGGCCGTAGCGATACGCAACTTCAGCAGCGCTCACGAGCAGCGAGGATTTGAATGCGGCCTCGTTGGTCTTCTCGGCCTCTTCTTCGTACCTGGTGACGAGCTCGTTCCACTTGCCGCGCTTGGCGTTGCTCTTTTCGAGCGCGTCTTCTGCGGCCATGTCGCCGGGCCGGAGCACGAGGAGCCGTTCGTATGCCTTCGTGGCTTCCGCGTCGTCGAGGACCTCTTCGTCGAGGACGCGCGCGAGCTCGGCGACCAGTATCGCTTCGCGGTCGGTCCCTTTCGAAAACGTAACCTCGATCTCGAGCAGCTTGGCGACCGCTTCGTACTCGCGACGGCCTTCATGGGCGCGACGCGCCGACTCGAGGAGAGCAGCGGTGTCCGCTCCCGGATCTTTGGGATTGGCCCCTTGACGTGCGTCATCGTGGCGCACGGCCGCGGCGAGATCTCGCCACGCTCGCTCGCTTTCGGGATCATCCTGGAGCACGCCGAGGGCGCTACGGATAGTCGATGCGGTCATCGCTCAGAAAAGTGCCTCGAGAGGGGGAAATGCTGGAAAATTGGCTGCAAAATACAGGTGATCGCAGCGCGCCGATGCTACGAGGGCGCCACTGTATTCGCAAGGCCATATCCTCCTCCTTAATACTGCCCGTTTTTTAGTAAGCTCTCTGGGTCATGAGCGCGTCATGAGCGGTTCGCAGAAGGCAGAGCGCAAAAGCTTCGCGCTCACGTTCATGAGCATCTACGAGACCCTCGCCATCAGTTGGCCCACCGTCGTCGACGCGGCTTTGCATCGCGTGACCAAGGAAGAGTGCGACGACCGGCTCGAGAGCTGGGGCAAAAAAATCGTCACGCACGCGGAGCTCGAGCTCGACGTGCGCGGCCGCGAGCACATGGCACCGGGAAAAACCTATCTCGTGATGAGCAATCATCAATCGCTCTACGACGTGCCCGTTCTCTTCCACGTCATCGGAAAAAATATTCGCATGATCACGAAGAAGGAGCTTTTCCGAGTCCCGATTTTCGGGCCGGCGATGCGCGAGGCTGGCTTCATTTCGATCGATCGCGAAAATCGTCAGAGCGCCATGAGGAGCCTCGCCGAAGCGAAGCGAAAAATGGCAGCGGGCACGCACGTGTGGATTGCGCCAGAAGGAACGCGCAGTCGCACCGGTGAGCTGAGCCCCTTCAAAAAAGGCGGTTTTGCGTTGGCGATGGATGCCGGCCTCACCATTCTGCCAGTCACGATAAGTGGCACGCGCGACATCTTGGTGGCCAAAGGAATTCGATCGATTCCGGGCGCGCACGTGACGATCACGTTCCACGAGCCCATCGACGCGACGCAGTTCAAAGGCAAAAGCGGTCGCGAAAAATTGATGGTCGAGGTGCGCGCGGCGATCGCAAGCGCGCTCTGAGTGGACACCTCGTAGCTCGCCTCAGCGTTTCGCGTCGTAAACGACCTCGTCACGATCCCTTGA
>JBDTFL010000518.1:0-4513 GCA_039937955.1 Polyangiaceae bacterium
CTCGATGCATTTTGGCGCGCCACCGATCTCACGCCGCAGATGATCGCGGATCCAGAGACACGCGTGTCGCCAGCGCAGTTTTGCGTCGCGTGGGCCGAGGCTTTGCGTCTGAGCGGCGACCCAGCTCTCGCACTCACGATCGCAGATTCGATCCCGCAAGGCGCGTTCGGCATCGTCGAATACATTTGTCGATCCGCGCCGACGTTGCGCGACGGTCTCGCGCAGTGGGTTCGCTATCTCGGAATTTTGGATGACGCGGTCGAGGTTGCGCTCGTCGATGTGTCTTCCACTGAAGGCGCGCAGCTCGCGTTGCGCGTGGTCGTCGAAAGCGAAGCGCCAGCGCCCGCGTCGCACGAGCTGTGTTTTGCGTTGGTGCTCTTGAACGCGCAGCGGATGATCAAGATGAAGCTGCAACCCGTCACGGTCCGCTTTTCACACTCGATTCCGCAGAAACAAATCGCGCGGTATTGCACGTTCTTCGAAGGCAAAGTGGAGTTCGGCGCGAAACGAACGGAGCTTGTTTTCTCAAAGAATGATGCAGACGCAAAATTGACGACCGCTGATCCGAACCTTCTCGCGATCCTCGTTCCAGCTGCCGATAAAAAACGCGAGCACACCGTGAAGGATCCGCCGCTGACCGACCAAGTGAAGCGCGCGCTATCACATGCCTTGAGCAACGACGACGCGCAATTGTCGGGCGTCGCCAAAAGACTCGGCATGACCGCGCGCAGTCTGCAGCGACGACTTCAAGACGAAGGCATTTCGTTCCAAACATTGCGCGACGAAACGCGGCGCACGCTCGCCGATCGCTATTTGGGCGAAGGGCTTTCGCTCGCGGAGATTTCTTTTCTGTTGGGCTTCTCGGAACCGAGCGCATTTTTTCGCGCGTTCAAAAGGTGGACGGGCCTCACGCCGATCGAGCGTCGCGCGTCGCTTCCACGCGCCGCGCAAATCGGTTAACGATTTGGTGAGGAGGGTGCGCGCATGATGACTCTGAAAAAATCGGTGATGACGTTGACGTTGGTCACCATCGGAACGGTCCCATTTTTGGCGGTCGCGCAAACCACGCCGGTCAGCAAACCCCAAAGTGCTGCTGGCGCACCGACGCCAACTATCGTGAAATCGCCGATTAAACCGGGCGTCCTGAGCTGCGGTGTGGGCGCATGCTTTCAATACGCGGCGAAGAAATACCCGGGCGTCGAAGGGCACTCGGGGTGTGATTCGCTTCCCGGACGAAACGGTTGGCAATCGCAAGCCGATGATGTGAACCACTCGTGGGACACGAACTGCGACGGCAAAGTCGACAAAGAGCTGCTCTCGGACTCGATGTACATCGTGAGCTGTACGTGGAGAAACAACGCGTGCTCACCGAACCGCGTGGCGCCCGTCGGGCAAACGCCGGTGTGCGGCTCGGTGTGGATGCCCGTCACGTGTCCAACCGTCGGCGGTCAAAGCGGATGCACCGGCAAACCACTCGGCGGAAAAATCACGCAGCGGTGCATGTAAGAACATCCCGACATCATCGTGCTCAACGCCGAGCTCGCGCTTTGCGGCGATGCCGGCGTCATGTGATTTCCTGGGTCATCCGAAAAAATAGGCCGATTTTTACTCGGCGTCTTATTCGACTTTGCGAACCAGCTTCGCGATCGCGAGCGCATTCCAAATCGCAAAGCCCGCAAACAAGACGATGAGCGCGACTGCCCAACGTGCGTTCGCAGGTTGCTCACCGTCGACGAGCAGCCATGCGCCATCGGGCACGCCCGTTCCGCCGACACTTCCGATTTCGTCGCGTAATCCGCGATGGCGTGGGCCCACCTCCGAGAAGCGCACGAGTCGTCCAGCAAATGAGGTCGGCGGAATGAACCGTGACGACTCCTCGCCATCCTTCATGCGGATCTCGACCCACACATCCGTGCGACCCGCGACTGGAGCCACGCGATACGAATCCGAATCGAACGCGCGCTCGTAACGAAGCGCACCGGCCGCACCGAGCATCGCCTCGGCATGCACGAAATGATTGTCGAGGCCGCCGTCGATCTGATTTCCGGAGCCCAGTCGCAAATCCCCGAGCTCGGTCGATTGCGAAGGTGCAAACGCGTAAGCCGCGTCGCGCAGCAGCGACACCATCATTGCCAGCGACGCCGCAATCGTCACCGCAAGCACCGCAATCGTCCACGAGCGCTCGCGCTTCGGCGGCGCCGGAAGCGCCAGGAGCTCCGGATCAATCTCCTCATCGGCTTCCCGAGCAGTCGAAGGGGCCAGATGGAGCGGAAATTCGGGTGCGGTCGGAGGCATGGTCGTTTGTCCTAGATGGCGCTCTTAGGAATCGGACAATCCAAACAGCCTAGAGGTTCCTCGATTTTTTTGGCCACGCCCAGCAAAAGCGGCGCTACCCTCTGCCGACCGAAGATGGCCCAAACGACTGTCTGCCCGAGCTGCGGCTTCGCAAATAACCCGAAAGGGGCCACACGGTGTGCCTCTTGCGGCGCGAAAATGGAGGCGATTGGCAAAATCGCCCGGTCCCGCGAAGAGGAGCTCGAGCGCCGCTACCAACAAGAAGGCATCAGCATTCAGTGGATGCTGATCGCGCTCGTGGTCCAAGGCGTGCTCACGGCGGCCCTTGTTTTTGGCCTTCCCATGGTCATCACGGCGCTCGACTTCGAGGGCGGCAACGGCATGATCGTCTGTATACCGGTCTGGTTCTTGGGCGGTCTGCTGGTCGGGATGATCTCCCCTGGCCGTACCTTTATCGAGCCGGTGGTGGCGAGCTTCATCGTGGCGATTCCGTCGACCTATTTTCTGGTCCAGAATCAAACCGTGCGCGTTTTACCGACATTTTTGTACATCATCATGGCAGTCATCGGCGTGCTCTTCACGCTGATCGGCGCCTACATCGGTGAGCGGATTCAGCTCGGCCCGCCGCCGAAGCCCGCCGAATAAAGGTTTTCGGATGCAAGGCGCACCTCGAGCCGAGCTACGCGCAGGCGTCCAGAAGCCGCCGAGCTACGCGCAGGCGTCCAGATGACCAGCGCGTTCGACGTAGTGATCGCGGGTGGCGGACCCGGCGGATCGATCTGCGCGGCGCAGCTCGCAAAACGCGGCGTGAGCGTTTTGGTCCTCGAAAAAGCCCATCATCCGCGGTTTCACCTGGGCGAATCGCTGCTGCCGCAGTCGATGCCGGTGCTCAAAGCGATCGGCGTCTTCGAAGAGGTATCGAGCCGCTTCATGCTCAAACGCGGCGCGAATTTCCACGAGAGCGGAACGCTCAAACAATCGCGTTACGACTTTTCCGAGGCCTTCGACCGCTCGACCACCTTCGCGTTCGAGGTTCCGCGCGACGAGTTCGACGAAATTCTCGCCCGCCACGCCCAAAAATGCGGCGCCGATTTCCGCGAAGGGTGGTCGGTCACGAAGCTCGACTGTGATGCCGTTGCGTGCGGCGGCCATTCGGTCGTCGAAGCGAAAGACCCCGAAGGAAAAACGCACACGTTCGAAACGCGTTTGGCCATCGACGCCACCGGCCGCGACGCGTTGACGGCTCACGCGGCACGCAGCACCGAAAAGGTCCCCGAGCTCGACAAAACCGCCCTTTATTCCATGTGGAACGGCGCCTGGCGCGACGAAGGCGAGCGCGCCGGCGACATCCAAATCGTCGTCTTCGGGCAGGCCGAAGAGACGGGCTGGTTCTGGTCGATTCCGTTCAAGGATGGCCGCACCAGCATCGGAGCGGTCGTGGCCAGTGGTTGGCTGAAGAAACGGAAAATATCCGGCGCGCCGGTGCAGGCGCTCTACGACCAGGCAATCGTAGAATCTCCCGCCATTCAACGCATCGTGGCCGGTGCCACGCCGATCGTCCCCGCCGAAGCCGCCGCCGACTACTCGTTTCGGGTGCGTGATTTGGCCGGTCCAGGTTGGCTGGTGATCGGAGATGCTGGCGGGTTTATCGATCCGCTCTTCAGCACCGGCGCTCACGTGGCCATGTACGGCGGGTTTCACGCCGCCAACATCATCGCCGACGGCCTCGCCCGCGGATCGCTGGGCCCCGCAGATTTCACGGACTGGAGCGCGCTGATTCGCAAAGGTGCCGAGCTCTTTTTGGGCAGCGTTCAGGCGTTCTATCGCGGCGCGCTCACCCCCTATCTCTTCGCCGACGACCAGCACCCATTCCTCCGCCGCGCCATCACCTCGATGCTCGCCGGAGACGTCTTCACCGGCGACGAACGCTGGGCCCGCGAGATGCGATCGCGCTTTCCGGCAACCGTTGCAGCAGCTGTCGCGTAGTACTTGTCCGTGATTCGGCAGCTCATCCAGGCCCTGAAAAATAGGGAGATCGAGGCACTCGTGGCGAAATTGGCAGTGGGGGAAAAAGCACCGAGTTTCGAAGGCGACAGCAACGGAACGAAAATTTCGCTCGCGAATTACGCCGGCAAAAAAAATGTCGTTCTCTATTTTTACCCCGGAGACTTCACGCCGATCTGTACGCGTGAGGCCTGCGGCTTTCGAGACATCTACG
>JBDTFL010000519.1:0-4186 GCA_039937955.1 Polyangiaceae bacterium
CTGTGCTTCTGCGCACAATACGGACAGCGAACGACCTGTTCGGTCATACGACGCAACGCATCTAGCTTCGACGACTCTCCTTGTTGAGAGAGTATGCCCGCGTGCTCGCCGGAGCAATCCTGGCGGGGTATAAGCCTCCATCTGTACGCCTGCGCGTAGCTCGGCTCTATCCAGTCAGAGGAGATTTGCTCATGTCCAACGCACCCGTCTATATCGTTTCTGCTGCTCGCACGCCGGTCGGCGCATTTCTCGGTTCGCTGTCCTCGGTTCGTGCGACCGATCTCGGAGCGACCGCAATCAAAGGTGCGCTCTCTCGCGCGAAGCTCACGCCCGATCAAATCGGCGAGGTCTTCATGGGCAACGTTCTCTCGGCCGGCATCGGGCAAGCGCCCGCACGTCAGGCTTTGATCTACGCCGGAATTCCCAACACCGTTCCGGCCACGACCGTCAGCAAGGTTTGTGGATCCGGACTTCAAGCAGTGATTTTCGGTGCGAAAACGATCGCGCTCGGTGAGCAAGAGCTCGTCGTGGCGGGCGGTATGGAGTCGATGTCGAACGCGCCGTACTACTCACTCAATGCGCGCCAGGGTTTGCGCATGGGAAATCAGACGCTCGTCGACGGCATGATCCACGACGGACTTTGGGATCCGTACAACAACGTGCACATGGGCTCGTGCGGCGACGCGTGCGCGAAGGAATACAATTTCTCGCGCGAGGCTCAGGACGACTTCGCGAAAGAGAGCTTCCGCCGCGCGCTCGCAGCGCAGAAAGAAGGCCTTTTCGACGCAGAAATCGAGCCTGTTTCGGTTCCGCAGAAAAAAGGCGACCCGCTTTTGGTGAAGCTCGACGAGGGTCCGGCGAAAGGCGACCCGTCGCGATTTGCTTCGCTCAAGCCCGCGTTTTCGAAAGATGGAACCATCACCGCAGCCAACGCGGCATCGATCAATGACGGTGGCAGTGCGCTCGTGTTGGCGAGTGAGGACGCCATAAAAAAGTACAAGCTCGAGCCGCTCGCGAAGATCGTCGGTTGGGGCGGCGTCGCGCAAGAGCCCACGAAATTCACGACGGCGCCGGCCAAGGCGATCGTAGAGCTCACGAAGAAGCTCGGCATCTCGGTCGACTCGATCGATCTATTCGAGATCAACGAAGCCTTCGCAGTCGTGGCCATGGCGTGCGCGAAGCTCACCAACATCGACCTCCAAAAAGTGAACGTGCGCGGCGGCGCCGTTGCGCTCGGCCATCCGATCGGCTCGAGCGGCTCGCGCATTTTGACGACGCTCGTGTACGCGATGAAAGATCGAAACGCGAAACGCGGTCTGGCGACTTTGTGCATCGGCGGCGGTGAAGCAGTCGCTGTCGTCGTCGAGCGTCCGTAAACCGAACGACATTTCGAAATGCTGCGCCCACGCGAGCTTGCGTACGATCTGGCTTTATTTCCCGCCTTAACGCCAACACTGCTGCCGGCGACGCACACGAACAGCTATGCGCTGGGCTCGCGCGAGATCCTTCTCGTCGAGCCGAGCACGCCGTACGAAAAGGAGCAGCGCGCGTGGATGGATTGGGCGCGCGCGATTTCGTCGGAGGGAAAATCGATCACCGCGATCGTGCTGACGCATCATCATGTCGATCATGTCGGCGGTCTCGATGTCTTCGCTCGCGAGCTCGGTGTTCCGGTTTGGGCGCATCATGAAACGGCGGTGCGCCTTGGGGAGAAAAAAGTCTCGCGCGAGCTTCGTGATGGAGAGGTGCTCACGCTGTCCGGGAAGCTCGGCGAAGAAAAATGGACGGTGCTCCACACGCCGGGACATGCGCCAGGTCACGTGTGCCTGCACAACGAGCAAACGCGGACGCTCGTCGTGGGTGACATGGTCGCAAGCGTCGGAACGATCCTCATCGCTCCCGGCGACGGCGACATGAAAATTTATTTGGAGCAGTTGGGTCGCCTCGCGAAGCTCGACGCATCACTCGCGTTACCCGCGCACGGCGAGCCCATCGACAATCCGCCAGCACTCTTTCGCAAATACATCGAGCATCGTTTGATGCGAGAAAATAAGGTGTTTCGGGCGATCGTCGATCATCCGAATCTGAGCGACCTCGACCTCGTGCCGTTCGCGTACGCCGACACGCCCACGCATCTTCATCCGATCGCGCTTCTCAGCTTGCAGGCGCATCTCGAAAAATTGCAGACCGAAAATCGCGTGATGAGGCGCGATGGCGGTTGGATTAAAAACTGAGCTCGCACCTCACCGAACGCCGCACACGCCGCCCGCGCACGTCGTCGCGGAGGTTTGACCGAGGACTTTCGGGCAGACGTTTTCGCAGACGCCGCAGTTGTTGACGTCGGTCGCGAGATTAACGCACGTCTCCGCGCCTTGCGGGTCGGCCGGCGTACCGGGCGAGCCGCACGTCGTGAGCCCAACCGTGCAGGCAGCGTGACAGCTCGTGATGACGTTTCCGCTTATGGTCGTCGTGAGACAGACGGCAGCGCCCGTTAGGCCCGCGGGTTTGGTGCACCGGTTTTTACACGTTCCGCAGTTGGTCGCATCCGTTTTGAGATCGACGCAGCTGCCACTGCAATCCGTGAACGAACCGCAGGATCCGCCGCACGAACCGTTCCCGCAAACATCGTTACTTGCGCAGGTTTTACCGCATACGCCGCAATTGCTCGGATCGTTGCTGGTGTTGACGCAGGTGGTGCCGCATTGCGAAAATCCGTCGTCGCACGACGCTGCGCATTGGCCCTGCACGCACACCGTGCAAGCAACGCCCGCATCTTCGGGTCCGCCGCACTGACCACAATTCTTGTTGTCGGTCTGCGTGTCGACGCACTTGCCGTTGCACAGCGTGGTGCCGTCCGTGCATCCGGCGCTGCATGCGTGTCCCGAGCAAACTTGTGCGGCGCTACACGCAACGCCGCAGCTGCCGCAGTTGAGCGCGTCTTCGGGAACGCAGCTTCCGCCACACGGCAAGGTTCCGGCGGCGCAGTTGTTGATGCTCTCGCTCGCCGTGCCGTAATCGTTCGCGTGTGAGATCGCTTCACACGCAACGACGAGCGTCGCGATCACGAGAAAAAGAATTACGGAAGCAAGCCTTCGCCACATCTGGGAATTGTACCGTGAGGCGCTTGCGCGCGCTCTTGCTCAACGTGCGACGGGCAAGGGGATTTGCAGCGCGGCGCCGTTGGTGCCACCGAAATGCACGTCGAAGCTGATTTCGCGCCGAACCGGCACGCACACGCGATGGGTGTCGATGTCGCACACGACGACGTCGACGTCCGCAACGATGTGCGATGCAGCGGCGCTCGCGCTCGGTGCGATGATCATGTCGAAGCCATTTTTTACGTCTTTGCCCGTGCCGTGAACGTCAGCCGGCAATGCGGCAACGTCGGATCGGCTGAGAAAATGCGCTCGAAAGGGTGCGTCGTCGTTGATGCCGGTGCCGGCGGGGACCTTCCAAGAAACATGTAGATTCCCCGCTTTTGCGAGCGATGCCGATCCGACCGCGATGCGCTCTTCCGGCTTGGCGCGCGCACGTTCGGTTGCCGCGGCAACGGCCACGCCTTGCGCCGGCGCGGTGAGGCCGTCGAGCGCGATTGCTTTTTCTGCGCCGCCTGCGATGGGAAAAGTAACGACGCGATGATGATCGGTGTCGGTGACTACGATTTCATTTCCGCGCACGATGACGTCGGAAGGCTCGAACAAATTTTTGCGATCGGCACCGCCGGTAAATGTTTTGGTGAGCCCAGTTGCGGGGTCGATCTTTTTGATCTTGGAGTTGTAGGTGTCGGCGACCCAAATCGAACCAGCGCCATAGCCCACGCCGATCGGATGTTTTAGACGAACGTCTTTGGCGGCGCCATCCACATCACCGAACACGAACAAGTCTTTTCCGACGACCGTCTTCACTTCAGCAGATTTCAGATCGATCGAGCGGATGCTCGACGTCTCTGAATCCGCTACGAAAAGGCGGGTTCCATCGGTTGCTAGGCCGCTCGGTTGCGCGAAGCTCGCGTCTTCGCCCGTGCCATCTTGTCGGCGTTCGTGACCGTCGCCTGCGAAGAGAACGAGCGTCTGCGCCTTCGGATCGAACGTCGCTATTTGATGTGAGCCCGCCAGCGAGACGTAAATCTTGTCGCCAACCGTAAGCAGATCCCACGGAGATCGGAGCGCGGTTTTTTTTGCATCAG
>JBDTFL010000520.1:0-4194 GCA_039937955.1 Polyangiaceae bacterium
GTTGCGAGAGCGCGACCCGAACGCCTTCGAGGCCGTCGGCCGCCTCCAAAACCTCGATGCCGTCGGCTACCAGCAGCTTTCGGACGAGAAGCCGGTTCCGAGGGTCGTCTTCGATGTGCAGCACACGCGCCATGGCTCTTTACATCTATAGTATCCCGATTAGTTTTGCCGGCGCACATGTCCAAACGACCGCTCTTCATTCTTGGTGTTTTTGGTTCGCTTTCCCTCGCCCCGTTCGCATCGCTCCTCGCGTGCACCAGCCTCACGACTCCGCCGGAGCCCGAGGACATCCAGACGTCGACGATGACCACTACGTCGGCCTCCGCGAGTCCCGCGTTTTCTGGCGCGCAGCTGAAAAAGCCAGTGGTAGACGCACTCGCGAGCGCGAAGGCCGCTGCGCCCGAAGCACCACTCGACATCAAGACGACCGCGCCGGGATCGGGCACCGGCGCAAAGGCCGGCGACACCGTAGCGGTGGATTACATCGGCACGCTCGCCGACGGCGGCAAGGAGTTCGATCGCTCCAGGGGCAAGCCGTTCACGTTCAAGCTGGGTGGCGGCCAAGTCATCAAAGGTTGGGACCAAGGCTTGGTCGGCATGAAGCCGGGCGAAAAAAGGCGTTTGACGATTCCGGCGTCGCTGGCTTACGGACCGGTGGGCCATCCGCCGCAAATTCCGGGTAATTCGACGCTGGTGTTCGACGTGACGATGGAGAAGATCACTCCAGGTCAATGAAGCTTCCGCTCGCACTGCGTTACGCGATTCCGGCAGCCATCGCGTGCGGTCTTCTTTATTTTTTGGCATTCGCCGGCGTCGACATTTGGCCGCTCGCATTCGTCGCGTTCGTTCCGCTCATCATCGCGATCGAAGGGCAAACGCCAAAGCGCGCGCTGTGGCTCGGCGTGCTCGCCGGCGGCACGATGAACCTCGCCGGATTTTATTGGCTGGTGAGCATGCTGCGGACGTTCAGCGGCTTTCCGACGTTCCTCTGTCTCTTTTTCGCGTCGATCGTCTGCGCATATCAGGGCGGTCGCATCGGCTTGATGACGTGGCTCGCGACACGCGCGCGGGACCGCAATTGGCCGCGCGCTCCGATTTTGCTCGCGACCTTTGCAGCGAGCGAGCTGCTCTATCCCCTGCTTTTTCCGTGGTATTTCGCGGCGACCGTCCACAACATTCCGGCGCTCACGCAGTCGGCCGATCTCGGCGGACCGATCTTGGTCGGCGTGATGCTGCTCGGCGTGAATCTCGCGATCTCGGAATTCGTTTTCGCGCGATTGAAATCAGAAGCACCGAATCGTCGCGTGATTCAAGGCGGTTTGGCGGGCCTCGTCGTCGCGCTCATTTACGGAGGCATCCGCATTCATGGCGTCGACGCGAAGTGCGCGCAGGCCGAGCAAGTACGCGTGGGCATCGTGCAAGCGAACATGGCGCTCATGGCGAAGCGCGAGGATCCGAGCGAGGGACTTCGTCGCCATCAAAGGCTCACGGCCGATCTCAAAAAACGCGGCGTCGATTTCGTGGTGTGGAGCGAATCGTCGGTGACCTTTTCGGTACCCGAAAAGCAAGCCTCCAATTTCATGCACGACAACGTCGCCGGACACGCGCAAATTCCGCTCGTTTTCGGCGCGGTGCTCTATCGCCGAGATCCGGATCGCACGCGTTACTTCAATACGGCGCTCTCCACCGACGATCGCGGCCGCATGACCGCGCGTTACGACAAACATTATCTGCTCGCGTTCGGCGAGTACCTGCCGTTCGGCGACACGTTTCCAATTCTTTACGAGTGGTCACCGAACAGCGGAAAATTTTCGACGGGTGACACGCTCGATCCGCTGCTCGTACAAACGGCCACCGGAAATCACAAGATCACGGTTCTGATTTGCTACGAGGATATTTTGCCGGGCTTCACACGAAGTGCCGTAAATCATGCCGATCCCGAGCTGCTCGTGAACATGACCAACGACGCGTGGTTCGGCGACACGCTCGAGCCTTGGCAGCATCTCGCGCTCGCGCAATTTCGCGCCATCGAGCATCGTCGTTATTTGGTGCGTGGAACGAACAGCGGAGTCTCAGCAGTGGTCGATCCGGTCGGACGCGTTATCGCGAAGAGCCATCCGTTTCAATCGGAAGCGCTCGACGCCAGCGTTCGGTGGCTCCATGCAACGACGCTCTACGAAATCACGGGCGACTTTCCTTGGTATTTGCTGACGGTTGGCGCTATTGCGGCGGCGTTCGTTCGCCGTAAAAATGGCTCGAAAAACGATCCACCCGCCAAGCCGAAAGTGCCTGAGCCGGAGGTCGAAGCGTCGGACGAGAAAGATTCTACGCCCGATTCAAAGCCTGACTCGAAGCCGTGACATCGCTGTCGTGCTGCGTACTTCAGCGGTAATCGACAAACAAATGAACATCTCACGGCGCGTTGCGTCCTAACTTTACCGGCTTAAACGCGGGTGGAATATTGACGCCGCGGCGCCGCGCGGGCACATTTTCGGGTGCACTTTCACTGGGCGACGAGGAGGATTCGATCAATGACTGCAACTTGGAAGATCTTAGGCTTTGCGGCGGGCGCTGCGCTCGTCGGAACAGTGGGAGCCTGTACCATCACCAGCACCAACACTGGTGACGACGACAGCGGCATTTTCGACGACGACGGCGGAGCCGACACCAGCACGACGAGTGACTCTGGAACGTCGGACACCGGAACGCCGATTCCGGCGGCCTGCGCCAACACCATCTTTCCGGACGGCGGCACTGAGCCGCTCGGGGTCGGCAGCGCCGACTGCACCGCTTGCACTCAAGCGAGCTGCTGCTCGCAGCTTGGCGGGTGCTTTCAAGACCCGACGGGCGATTGTCAAAGTCTCGAGTACGACTGCCTCGAGCCGTGCGTCGAGGCCGATCCTTCTGACGCCGGTGGCTGCGCCAACGATTGCGCGAGCCTCCATCCGGATTCGGTCAACCTGCACGAGGCGTGGGCCAATTGTCAGGACACGAATTGCTCTACGCAGTGCCAGTAAGGCGTAGTCACGAATTCGGCTGAAAATAAGCCGAATCGTGACGAACTGAAAAGGGTGCGCTCTCGGGCGTGCCCTTTCTTTTGTCCGCTTTATGCGATGCGCATCGCCTTCTTGAACCGCTTCGCGTCGGCGAACATGTCGACGTTGGTGAAGACGTACGTTGCCTCTTCTTGCGGCGCCGACGCACATAGCTCTGCAAGCCGCTCGATGGCCGGATCTTCGTAACGGCTCTTGTGACCAGCAGGCCCGGGCAAGCGGTAGTACGCGATCTTGTCCTTGCTCACGCCCGACATGAGCGGATCACGCGCGGCGATCGCGCCGACCTCTGCAGCGAGCTCGGCGGCTTCATCGACGTTCCAGCTCGGCGGCGGCTCCCAGACGACGCGCGCGAATTTCTTCTTCACGCCTTGGAGAAATTCCTTCACGGCGGCCTTATTTCCTCGGGCATTCGTGAACTCGGGCGGCGCGACGAAAATGGCGGTGCGAGCGTCGAGCTCCTTGCTGACCTCGATCAGGCTCTTCAGCGCGCTCTCCACCACTTTGCCATCGCGAAATCCTTCTTGGCCAATCTCGCGCGGCGCCAGCAAGGAAAACGAGAAGCCTTCGGGAGCTTCGCGCTTCCAGCGGCGAATCGTTCCGGTGCCCGGAAGCGCAACGTGGGTCTCTTGCACCTCGACGAAGAGAAACTCCTTGAAGTAACGCGTGGCCGGAACCGGAAAACCGGCGCAGCCCACCGTGAGGATCGTGTCGATCTTCGGCGGCTCCACTTTGATCGCGGATTTCGACGGCGCCTTCCCGCCCGCTTTCGAGGGCTTTGCGTTCGGAATAGCGGTCTTCGACGGCGCGGCCTTCGGCGCGTCTTTCGCTCGTGTCTTCGTTGTCGCTTTAGCGACGACCGTGCTCGAGCTTTTTTTGGAACGCATGCGGCGAGCAGGTTAGAAGCGCTGGTTGTAGAATGCAACAGCGCGCTATTTGAGGCCTTTTATGCGCTTAATGGCCTTCGTCGCTCGCTGCAGGATGACCGAGCACCCGAAGCGCAAGCCGCTGGCCAACCCGCCGCGCCGTTGCCCGAAGCGCGTCGTCGTGGCCGAGCGCTTCTGCCGATGAGAGCGGACCTTCTTGGGGATTCGGAGACGATACGAGATCGAATGCGCGCACGTCGCCGGTGTCGGCTTCG
>JBDTFL010000521.1:0-6207 GCA_039937955.1 Polyangiaceae bacterium
GTGTTCGCAGATTATGCGCGCCCGAGCATTCGCATCGCGGCGCTCTCGAAATTGCCGGTGATTTATCATTTCACGCACGACTCGATCGGCGTCGGAGAAGACGGGCCGACGCACCAACCCGTAGAAACGGTGGTCGGGTTGCGCGCAATCCCGAACCTCGACGTGATTCGTCCGGGCGATCCTGAAGAGACGGCGGCGGCATGGGCATATGCAGTAGAGCGCACCGATGGTCCGACACTCATCGCGCTTTCGCGTCAGGCCGTTCCGGTGCTTCCACTCGACGCAAAATCGAAACGCGAAGGCACGCGGCGTGGCGGTTACGTGCTCGTCAAAGAGACGGCCAAGCTCGACACGATTTTGATCGCGACGGGCACTGAAGTACAGCACGCGGTGGCTGCCGCGAAAGAGCTTGGCGCTGGAACGCGCGTCGTTTCACTCCCGTGTTGGGAGCGTTTCGAGCGAGAAAAACAGGCATATCGCGACGAGGTGCTTCCGGTAGACTGCACGCGCCGCGTTTCGATCGAAGCCGGCATCACGCTCGGCTGGCACAAATACGTCGGCGACAAAGGCACGGCGATCGGCATCGATCACTTCGGAGCCAGCGCTCCCGGCAACACGCTCATGGAGAAATTTGGCATCACCTCCAAGCACGTCATCGAGGCCGCGAAAGCGCTTGCTGGCTAATCAGGTGCGACGGACATCTCGGACGTCACCGCGGCGGTCAACGAAGGCGCGACTGAGCGACTAGCGCGTGTCGAAAAAAAGCGCGCTCAGCCCAAACCGCCGGCGGCTTTGTCGATGATCCACGCGAGCGAGCCGCGCACGCCGCGCACGATGCGCGCGGGTGTGACGTGAACGTCGCCGGACGTCTGCCACACACGCTCGAGTGGCTCTTGTTTCTTTTTTCCGACGGCGAGCACGATTGCGTTTCGTGTTTCTTCGATCACTGGCACCGTCATCGTGAGGCGTGGCTCGAGCCCCGCGTGTGCAGGAACGGCCGCGATGAATTTGTCGGTGATGTCGATGGTGGGCAAACCCGGGAAAAGAGAAGCGGTGTGACCGTCTTCGCCGATTCCCAAAATCATGAGATCCAATTGCGGCGCGCCCCTCGGACCTTTGGGCGCGTGCTTCAAAAGTAGTTGCTCGTACTCGCGGGCCGCGGCGTCCAAATCTTTTTCGTCGGCGGGCATGCGATGCACGTGATCTGCCGGAATTTTGGCTGGATCCGTGAGCGACTCCTTCGCGTGATGATAGTTGCTGCGGTCGTCGTCAGCCGGCACCGCGCGTTCGTCGACCCAGAACACGTGCACCTTGTTCCAGGTGATTCCTGTTTCGTGCGCGAGCAAGGTGTACGCGGCGCGAGGAGTGTCTCCGCCCGAAAGCGCGATGACTGCGACGCCGCGCGCGCCGATGGCATCGCGAATCAAACGTGCCATGCGCGCCGAGGCCTCGCGTGCAGCGCCCTCCGCATCTTGTGCGGCGATGAGCATTCCGGGGACGACCTTCGTAGTCATTGAACGACCAGCCCTTCCTCGTAAATTTCTTCTGCAAACAACGCCGACTCGGCCAGCGCCGGATCATTCGCGGGACGATGCAACGTGCGCTCAAGCATGCGCGCACCTTTGTTGGCGCTGAGACGAACGCGCTGCTCGCTCGCGGATGGAACTTCGGCGTCGAGCTTCCAAACGAGAAGCGCTGCAGCGTCGGTGCCCTCGACCTCCAAATTCAATGTTCCCGTAATGGGAACACCGTCTTCGGTTGCTTCGACGCTGACGCCAGTGAGCGCTGAAGGGGCTATATTTGCGGGCATTGGTGATTTGCGGAGCTCGAGCGCGACCGTGTCGCCGTCTGGTCTGCGAAAGCGAACGCTGCCGCCGATGCGCTGCATTTTCCAACCGAGACGCGTCGCGAACCAGCCCAGAAGTAACGCGCCTTCGGAGCCGAGCTTCGCGCCCGAGTCCGACGCTTGACGGATCACGAGCTTGCGAATTTTTTTCGCGTGGCCGGTGAGCTTTGGGTCGTCGAAAAAGCGCGCACACATTTCTTGCCACGGAGCGAGGCGCGTCCACGCGAGATCTGCGATGTTCGGGCGACCGGCAGCACTGCGCGCCCAACGTGAAAGCTGGAGCAAGCTCGAGAGCGACGTGTATTCGGTGTCGAGCACCACGCGATTGGCGTCGTCGGCGAGTGCGGAAAATACGGGGTCATCGACGTGCACGCGGGCGAGCCACACGAGCGCGGTTGGAATTTCTGGAACGAGCAATGCCTCGACCGCGCTGCCGACGCGCGCGCAAACTGCGCCGGACGCAAAAAGACGAACGCGCTCCGAACAGCTGGCATTTTCTTCGATTCCGCAGACGGCGCTTACGTCGCCTTCGAGAATGCTGGTTGCTGCGTCGGGCTCCAGCGCAACCAGAATGGCGCGAGCGGGTGTCGACAAAACGACCTCGTCGACGATCGGAAGATAACGGTCGGCAACGTCACGCGACGCGACGACGACGAGGTTCATCGTGCACGCGCGCGCTTGCGAAATTTCGCCCGGAGTTTGCGTCCAAAGATCGCGAAGCTGTTTTTCGATCGCTGCGATCGTCGTCGATCGAGGCGGTGACACCGACGGGATCACGGCTTTCTCCAACGACGACCATCCTTCGCGAGCAGGTCGTCGGCTTGCTCGGGACCCCATGATCCAGCCGGATATGCGGGCGGCGGTGCATTTCCGCCTTTCGCCCATGCGTCGAAAACGTGATCGATGAACGCCCATTGCTCGATGACTTCGTCGCCGCGCGTGAACAACGTGGCGTCGCCGCGCATGGCGTCGAGCAAGAGTCGTTCGTAGGCCTCGGGCGTGTTCGATCCGAAGGCGGTCCCATAACGAAAATCCATCGCGACGTCGCGCAAGATGGTCTGTTGGCCGGGCTCTTTGGTCGTGAAGCGGATCGCGATGCCTTCGTCGGGTTGGATGCGCATCGCCAAAACGTTGGGCGTGATGCCGCCATCACCCGCGTGAAACAAAGTGTGTGGCACTTTTTTGAACTGCACCGCGATTTCGGTTACGCGGCGCGACAGCCGTTTTCCTGCGCGAACGTAGAAGGGGACACCGCCCCATCGCCAGTTGTCGATGAAGACGCGCATCGCGACGTAGGTTTCGGTTCGCGAATCCACCGCGACGTCAGGCTCCTCGCGATAGGCCGGGACTTCGTCGGCGCGAACGAATCCGCGGCCATATTGCCCACGAATCACGTTCTCGGCGACCGCTGTTCGTTCCATCGGTCGGAGTGATTTCAGGACCTTCACTTTTTCGTCGCGCACCGCATCGGCGTCGAGCGAGATCGGCGGCTCCATCGCCATCAGACAAAGAAGCTGCATTAGGTGATTTTCGACGATGTCGCGCGTGACGCCGGTCTGCTCGTAAAATTTCCCGCGACCTTCGACGCCGATTTCTTCGGCGACCGTGATCTGCACGTGGTCGATGTGCTCACGATTCCAGATCGGCTCGAACAGGCTGTTCGCGAAACGGAACACGAGCAGATTCTGAACCGTTTCTTTTCCGAGATAGTGATCGATTCGGTAGACCTGATCTTCATGAAACACGCGCCGGATCGTGTTGTTCAAATCCGTAGCGCTCGCGAGATCATGGCCGAACGGCTTCTCGAAGACGACGCGCGTCCATTTCTGGGGCGTCGACTCGACGAGGTTTGCTTCTTTCAAGCCATTCACGATGCTGGGAAAATCCGACGGCGACACCGCGAGATAAAACAGCCTGTTTTCTCGGGTGCCGCGCTCCTTGTCGATCTCCGCCAGATGCTCTTTCAGCTTTTGATACGTCTTCGGATCTTCGAACGTACCGGGGACGTAACTGATCCCTTTTTCGAAATCGCTCCACACGGCCTGATCGATCGGCTTTCTGCGCGAAAACTTTTCGACCCCCTCTTTCATCTCTTTTCGGAAGTCGTCGTTCGATTTTTCACGACGTGCAACACCGACCACCGCGAAGGCGCCGGGCAAAAATCTCCCGACGCCGAGGTTGTAGAGTGCAGGCATCAATTTTCGACGAGTCAGATCTCCTGACGCGCCGAAGATGACCACCGAGCAAGCGTCGCCCGTGCGGTCGTCGATGAGCCCACTACGAAGAGGGTTTGCGCTCATGAAGTGTCAGTCCTCGAACTTGTTGAACAAGCTGCGTGCCCAGCTGCGATCTAGGCTTTTTTGACGGCGTGGCCACCGAACTCGTTGCGGAGCGCAGCGAGCACGCGCATCGCGAACGAATTTTCCTGACGCGAAACGAAACGCGCGAAGAGCGCCGCGGCGATGGTCGGCGCCGGAACTGCGTGTGCAATACACTCATTCACGGTCCAGCGACCTTCACCGGAGTCGTCGACGTACGGTTTGAGCTTTTCGAGGTTCGGATCTTTCGAGAACGCATCTTCGGCGAGCTCGAGCAGCCACGAACGGACGACGCTCGCTTGGTTCCAGATCTTCGTGATCTGATGAAGATCCAAACCGTACTCGCTCGCTTTCAAGAGCTCGAAGCCCTCGGCGTACGACTGCATCATCGCGTACTCGACGCCGTTGTGGACCATCTTCACGAAGTGACCAGCGCCTGCTTTGCCGAAATACGAAACGCCGAATTTTTCCGGCTGATCGCCGCTCGCCGCGGTGTACGGAGCGAGGGTCTTGAGCGCGGGCTCGATTTGTTTGTAAGCGCTCTCGTCGCCGCCGACCATCATGCAATAGCCGTTGGCGAAGCCCCAGATGCCGCCGGAGGTTCCGACGTCGAGGAAGCGCAATTTCTTTTCGGCGAGCTCTTTCGCGTGGCGAGCCGAGTCGTGGAAGTTCGAGTTGCCGCCGTCGATGACGATGTCGTTTTCGCTCAGGAGCTTTCCGAGCTCGGCGATTGTCCCTTCGGTAGCGTTTCCGGACGGGACCATGACCCACACGGCGCGCGGTGCATCGAGCTTCGACACCAAGTCTTGAAGTGAAGAGGCGCCGGTCGCACCATCTTTCACTGAGGCCGCAACGGCTGCAGCATCGCGGTCGTACGCGACGACCTTGTGCCCTCCGCCGAGGAGCCGTTTGACCATATTCCCGCCCATTTTCCCGAGACCGATGAGTGCAATCTGCATGTTTTTCTCCGCGCCTTTTCGAGTGTCGGGGGAGCATACACGCGGCGCGCGTAATGAGAGAAGCGCGCTCGCAGACACCAGCTTGCTGGATGAGATGTCATGGTTAGGTTCTTGCTTAGAGGTCAACTATGGGCTTCGGCACATTCGACACGCAGAACCAAGGGCGGCTGATCGGCTTCGTGCAGGTCGTCGTAAGTACGGCGAACGGTGCGAAAGTGTATGCATTGCCGGTTCAGTCAGTGCGATTAGGACAAGATTCGACATCAACGGCGGGCGGGCTTTTCCGCGACAGTCGCGGTGAGCTCGGAATCGTCGTCGATGAAGCGTCTTCCCCCGAAGTCGTGCAATCGCAAATCAAAGAGGCAATGCTCGAGGCATCGAGTGTCCTCTCCAAAAAGACGCTGAATTAAAGCGTCTGACACGGTTTCTCCTCCAGCGCTGAATCATTGATAGGGCGATGGGATAGGCTTTTTCCGCAAGGAGAACGTCGCAAGCGGAGAACTTTCGTCCGCTTGCGACGTCTGAGCCCTCTGTGGAAAAGAATGCGGAAAAGAACGTCGGAAAGAACGCCGACAAACCTGCCGAGCACGTGACGCAGAAGCCGGCGTCGAAGAAGCGGTCGGTTTCAACGTCGCAAAAGCGAAATCTGTCGATCGCCGCGGTCGCCTTCGTCTCGATCGCGGCTTCGGTGACGATTGGTTATCGCGCTGCGGGTCGCGTGGCGGCGCCGAATCCGAATGCGTCGTGGCACGGCAAAATTCAGGTCGTTTCGCGTGCACCCGGAAGCGAGGCTGCCAAGAAAGGCCTCACGCTCAAAAACGCGGGCAGCTCCACCGCCGGTGTCGAAGGCGCGGAGATCGGCGCAGGCACCGAAATCGAAACCGACGCACGCACGCGCGCACGAATCAATTTCGACGACGGAACGTCGATCGCCATCGACCGCGGAACGCGCATCAAAATCGGCGCGGTCGGCCGCACGATGCAGCTCGAAGAAGGGCAGATCATCGCCGACGTCGCACACATCGAAGGTGCGGCGGCCGCCAAGCTAACGACACCGAACGGTGACGTCGCGGTTTTAGGAACG